>CAZJNP010000057.1:0-11511 GCA_964547355.1 uncultured Calditrichaceae bacterium | reverse complement strand
TTTTTTTGTCACGCGTAAGACGGCATACGAGATTTCTGCCTGTCTCGTGGGCTCTGAGATTTGTATAAGTGACAGCTAATGGAGATTGTCTTCGATATGGTGCAGCGACATGCTGGTGTAAATTAAATCGTACTTACCGGCGGGTAGCGCCTCTTTTTCCCAATCTACCAATACGGGTCGAATATTTTGTACGCCCTGTTTTTTGATTTTTTCTTTCAATTGATTTAACATTTCAGGCGAAGAATCCACGGCCACCAGCTCGGCTACTTTATGGTGCAGAGCCATGGCCACCAATCCGGTGCCACAACCGAATTCCATCACGCGCATGGCAGGATTTAATTGAATTTGAGCGCACAGATTTTCAGCCACGGTTAATGCGGTTTGCACCCGCCCGTGATCCGCATCCCATTCGCGGGCAATGTCTTCAAACGGTTCGTGTTGTTTTGGCATCAGGCCAACCCCCTTATTTTTCTGATAATCCACTCCGCCACAATCGCAGTCAAAATTAAAAGCAGCAAAAACGGCCGGTACCACAGATCAACATCTCTAACGACCCTTTCTTCTTTGGGCTGCGTTTCAAACAACCGCTGTAAAGAATCCATCTGCGCCGGCAGGTAATACGCGCCGCCGGTCTGCTCGGCAAGTTGAACCAAAAGCTTTTTATTCTGCGTTGTGGTGAGCAACTCCTTTTCAAAAGGGATAACTTCAAATTCCTGCCGATCATTCCCCAGCACAGTTTGATTTTTCATTCCGGTGGCAACCACTACGAATTTCCCCTCACCGGGCGGCGTGAACCGGGCATAATAAACGCCGCTGGAATCTCCTTTTGCTTCCAGTGAAAATTCCTGTCCCTTCCAGCGAACGTCAAAACGAACGCTTCCGTCTACAAGCGGTTTAAAATCCGGGTCAAACAAATGCGCCTTTAGAGCAACGTCCTGTCCGGCGTACCGTTGATCCGGCAAATCGTCCATAACCACCGGTTTTAGCTTTTGCTTTTGCGCCAGCCTCCGTACCAGATGACGCAGCAGGTTCGGATACCCCTGAGCCAATTCTTTCTCTTCCTGCAATAAAAAGTACCAGCGCCAGAAACCGGTGCCCACCAGCAGCGCCGATTTTTTCCCTTTTTTGTCCTGTAAAACCAGCACAGGCGTTTCCCCCCTCGCCGTAACGCCCCGCACCAAAATTTGCGATCCGGAAACTAATTGAAGCCGTTCCAGCGGAACAGAAAGCGGCGGCAGGCTCTGCCAGAACCGGACGCCGGTTTCCGCCTGCTCAAAGATTTGTAACAGCGGTTCGCGCTCAATCGGAGCGGGAAGATATTCCAGCGTCAACCGCGGTTTTACTTTAACCGGCAATCGTTCAACGGGTAAATATGGTAAAAGGGATTTTAATTTTGCAATATCGGTTTGTGTGCCCAAGCGGAAAATCAGACCGGGACGGTTTGTCTTTATGGCGGCCAACAACTTCTGAATTTCTCCAGCGTGCGTAAAGGAAGAAGGAAAATCTGAAAGCACCAGCACATCATACGCAGCAAAATCCGGTGGCGTTTTATGTCCGATCCAGCGTCCGTGCCGATCCTGAGTAAAAAGCCGACACTCAAAATCAGGATGCCGGTTTAGTAAGAGTTTTATGAATTTGCTTTCATAATCGGGCTGACCAGACAGCACGGCAATGGTTATTTTGCTCTTTAATATACGCTGCACCACAACGCGCCGGTTGTTGGACAAGTTTTGTTCGGAAGAAATTTGATCGACAACAAAACCAAGGCGGTGTAAACCAATTGTTTTTGGAGTGTATTCAAAGGTTACTTCCTGCTGCGCGCCGGAACGGGCAATCCGAACCGTTTTAGTCGCCGCCGCGACACCGTCGATTTCAAAGCGCACTCGCACATCCATTGGGCGGGTCAGGGATTGATTGCCCACACGAACGATGATCCCCTGTTTTTTGTTCTGGTACGCCACCGGTTGAAACTGAACATCGGCAATGAACACATCCGGCCGGAGGGTTGTGTCCCCTAAACCTATGGTAAAAACTCTGGTGCGAAAACGAAAATCACCCACGTCTGGCCGCGCACCTTCGGTATAATTGCCATCGCTTACGATCACCGCCGCATCCGGCTCCAGTTCTTCGATTTTTTTAAGCACGGTTTCCAGGTTGGTGGCACGGGGCGCGGCGGTCAGACTATCTTCCGGCAAAGGAAACACCCGATCATTAAAGCCAAACCATTGGCAGACGTGCGCTGCGTTTTGTTGAGAATCCATGTAGCGCATCACCTGCCGCTCCATCTGCAACCGGGAAATCCCGTCGTCTTTCACTTCCATGGACTGGGATAGATCGGCAAAAACGGCAATCCTGACCGGCTTGCTTCGTTTGAATTCCAGATGCAGCGTTGGTTTAAAAAACAGCGCCAAAACCAGGAAAAGAACCACCCCGCGAAGCACAGAGAGGATGATGCGCCATAAAGTGTTCATTTCCGGCACGGTACGGCGGTACAGATAATAGGAACCGGTGGCGGCGGCAAAAGCAATCAGTAAGATCAAAATAAACGGGGTATTTAGCTGTACCAGTTCCGGTAATTGCATGGCGATTTTACGGTTTTAGTTCTACGGGATGATTTGACGTACTGGCAGCGGCCGGTTTTTTCTCGCCGAAACTGGTTAAAGGCAGGGAAGGATAAGCATTTAAATCCGGGCCGGAAACAATGCCGCGTCGTAAATACTCCAGGCCGGCGCGCGCGATCATAGCGGCATTATCGGTACAATAGACCAGCTCCGGTATGTACAGACGCATTTTCTTTTTTTCGGCTTCCTGCTTCAGCCATTTGCGTAACAGAGAGTTTGCAGCTACTCCCCCGGCGATTCCAATATTCCTCACACCGAAGGCTTCGGCTGCGATCATGGTGCGCTTTACCAGTACTTCAATGGCTGCCTTCTGGTAAGAAGCGCAGATGTCGTTCAGGTGATTTTCAATGGTCCCGGTGTCGGTGTTCTGTAAATAAACCAGGAGCGCCGTCTTAAGACCGCTGTAGCTGAAATCAAACCCGGGTTTGCCCTTCAATCCCCTGGGGAAACGGTAAAAATCCGCATCTCCCATCTGTGCGCGGCGGTCGATTTCCGGTCCGCCCGGATAGCCCAGCCCCAGTAGTTTGGCGCCCTTATCCAGCGCCTCTCCCACCGCGTCATCACGGGTCTTCCCTACCATTTCGTATTGTAAGTGGTCTTTCATTAAAACCAGTTGGGTATGCCCTCCCGAAACGATCAGGAAAAGAATGGGGAACTCCACTTCCGGCTGCGACAGGATGTTGCCGTACAGATGCCCTTCGATGTGGTTGACGCCTACAAACGGTTTCCTTGTAGCTACGGATAATCCTTTGACAAAATTCAAACCCACCAGCAGCGCGCCCACCAACCCTGGGCCGTAAGTAACGGCAAAACCGTCCAACTCACGATAAGTAACTCCGGCCGTTTCCAGCGCCCTGCGCACAATCGGTACTATTTTTTGAATATGGGCTCTGGAAGCAAGCTCCGGTACCACACCGCCGAACTGCGCATGTACTTCCTGGGAAGAAATGATGTTTGACAATACGCGCTGATCTTCGATAACCGCTGCCGAGGTCTCGTCACAGGAGGTCTCTATGCCTAAAATTCGCACTAAAAATCTACTCTCCTCTTTAAATGCAAACGAAAGTTTTTTGGACTAACGCTGATCAAACTGACGCCTTTGGGCGTTTCCACCTGAACCGGATACATGACCTTGCCTTCCTGGTATTGATTCTGATAGTTGAAATACACGGTAATTTGTGCCGGATCGAGATTCGAAATCAGGCTCTCGGCTCCCTTCACCCGGATGGAAATATTCGGAGGCGTGGCGTTGGCCAGGTATTGCGGAGGAATCCCGATAAACTGGATGGGAATATTGTAAAGGCTGCGTTCCACAATTTGTTCGATTTTAAAATAAATCGTCACAGCGTCCGGTTCTAATGAAATGACTTTCTTTTTAGGCGCGTGAAGGCGAACCATCGTCTTAAAGGGATATTTCACATCTTTACGGATTAAAGAATCCGTATAAACGTATTTTGTGCGCCGGATCAGTTTTTTAGGTCCGGAAATTTGCACCGAGTCCGGCGAGATTTCGATTTTTTGCAGAATATAACCGGCCAAAGGCTTAATACGTCCTACAAATTTCACCGGTCGTTTGGCCTCCGCATAATCGTCAATCACCAGGTCTAATTTCTTTGGCGAAATCACATCAACCACTTTTACTCCCAGCTCCCGGCCGATGGTAAGACGTTTCAGATAATTACTCATGTAAATGGTGGTGGTGCGGTTGATCTCCGGCAGTTCTAATTTGATGGTGCGCTTGTAAAACGAAAGCCCGAAAAGCGCCCGGCCCTTTCCGCTCACCTCCAATACGATTTTATCCGGAATCTCATTGACCAGCACCTTCCCGGCGGCCAGACGACTGATGGTAAAAGGAACTTCCACCCGCGTGGTATAAACTTTGTCCGTGGTAACTGCAATCCACAAAAGCAAGGCCAGAAAAAACGAGGCCAACAAAGGCTTGTAATTCTCGGAAAAGAAATTAAGGATTTTCTTCATGTCCGCTCGCTGATTGTATTTCATTCCCGACCAAAGCCGGCGGTTAGCGTTCATTCAAGTAAATGTAAACTTTATCGCGACTTAAATCAAACTTCAATCGCTCGGCAGCGCTACCCTGGTTCACGCTGATCTCAAGCAAATCCAGACTATTCCACAACGCCATCAGACTCTGTGGAGATTTTTGACTGTAAAAACGGTTGATCTCCGTAATCTTTTCGCGATTGATCAGAATGTGACTGAACTTGCCACCAAACGCCGCGAAGGTTTCTCTGGAAATTCCGGTAATAATATTACCAAACCGGTCGATGGCAATGGGCTGGCATTCGATAATGGTTCCTTCTTTTCTCCAAAAAAGAGTTTCCCCGGACTTTGTTTTCTCATCCGCTATTGGAACGCCCAGGTCCTGAGGGACCTTTCCTGACGCCAGCCATGCCGCCGCGGGGCCAAAAAGATCACGTCCGTGGAAAGTGGCGCCTTTGAGCTTGAACAATGGCAGACGCTCGTTTAGTTCGAACTTTTGAAACGGATCGCGTTGCTCCACAAAATGGAACACACCGTTGTCAGGACCCACAAAATAGTAACGATCGGTTTGCAATATCACCGCGCGCCGGGCGCCGCCCACGCCGGGGTCCACCACTACCAGATGGATGGTACCTGCGGGAAACTGACTGTAGTAATTAAGCAAAGCAAAAGCCCCTGCTTTTACGTCAAAGGCGGGAATGTCGTGGCTGACGTCGATAATTTCCACCTTTCGGGCAATCGATTTGATAGCGCCCTTCACGCTGCCTGCGTACCCGTCTTTGGTACCGAAATCCGTTAAAAATGTAATGATGGGCGAGGCCATGGTCTTCTACCTTTTTCCATTAATGTGTTAAGGATATTAAAATCGTTTTCAACGATACAAAATCTGACACCCAGGGCAGAAATGGGTACCCCGATTCGCCACCCGGATCTTCTTAATCTCGGTTCCGCAAGCCGGACAGGGTTTTCCCTGCTGACCGTAAACCTTAAAGAATTTCTGAGTTTGCCCCACGTTGCCGTACGCATCGCGGTAGTCGGAAATGGTACTGCCCATGTGGGCCACAGCAAAACGCAGCACCTGTTGAATTTCCTGAAATAGTTGCTCCTGACGGGGCGTCGGAACGGCAGCACAGGCAGAGGCCGGATGAATACCGGCGCGGAATAAACTCTCATCCACGTAAATATTCCCCAATCCGGATATTACAGATTGGGAAAGCAGCAATGCCTTGATACCGATGCGCCGTTTGGACAATTCGGAAACGAAATACGTAACCGTACATTGCGGATCGAAGGCGTCGATTCCTATTTTCCCAACGATAGCATTCGGGTCGTCCGTGTGGTAAATGCGGCCAAACTTCCTCTGATCATTAAACAGTAGCACCGTGCCATCGTTAAATCGAATCTTACAGCGCAGATGATTTCGGGTTGCTACCCCGTCTGCATCCGCAAAAAGCAGTTGCCCAGTCATACGAAGATGGATCACCAGCGCGCTGCGGCTCATGTAAAAAATAATATACTTACCCTTACGAGCAATACGTTCGATGCGTTGTCCTTCTACAGGTTGCGCGCTGAGAGACACCCAGGTTTTCGGCCAGAACACTTCCACCGATTGTACCACATTCCCCGGCACCACACCTTTCAATTCGCGTACCACGGTTTCCACTTCCGGTAATTCCGGCATAACTTCCTCGGTTAGAACGAACGTTTAATTCTTAATGAATCTTAAATCTACTAAAAATAGGTACATGAACCAAACCCGGGGCTAAGCATGAGGTCTGCGGGAAGTTCTTCAAAAACAGGTGTTTCAAATATTTGAAGTGTTTTGACGTTCGTTTTGCAGCAGCGTTTTAATTTTTTCAAAGATAAAGCTCATAATTTCATTCGATTGATGAAACTGCTGTTCCTGCATGCGGGAAAAAATCTGCTGTAAAGCCTGATAATGCACTTTGGGAAGGTAACGAAACACCGGCGCCTGATAGTGGCGAAAAGCACCTGTAGCCGGATCAAGCGCGCCGAAACGCCACTCCTTTTGGCAATCCCATTCCCAGAGTACGTCTTCATTCCAGAGTTGAAAACGGGTCACCTGCCCGGTTAAATCTTCCCACACATAAAGGTCCAGGTTATTTCCGGCGTCCTGAAACCAGCGGTACACGGGACGGTCTTCCTGCTTTTTAATATATGCGGGATTTATTTCATAAAACATGGCTGCCGTTTCGTTTAGTTTAACACCCTTGTAAAACAAGAACCACTTTTGTAAACAAATGTTAAATTTTTAATAAAATATCAAAACTGCTAACGATATAAATGACCTTCGACACATTTTATTTTGATTTTAACAACAGTCCCAATTTAATCATATTTCTATCTGCGTCTGGTGTTTTTTTTGAGATTGAAAAAAGGAGCAGTCTTTCAAACGCGCTTAATATCATACAGAACCAGTTAAACCAGCTTCCATTGCATGGTAATAATTATTTGGTTTTGTTCCACATGGGCCTGGATGTGGCCGCCCATTTTTAGCACCAGTTCCTTGGCAATGGATAATCCCAGGCCGGATCCTTTTACTTTTTCCGTGTGTTTGGGATGGCGGTAGAACGGTTCAAACATTTGTTGCGGCGAAACGTCAAGCGGAAACGGCAGGTGATTTCGGATGGAAATATGCACCAGTCCGCCCTGCTCCGCGACCGTGGTGACAATGGGGTGGGACAGATCGCCGTATTTAAGCGCATTGCTCCACAGATTATCCATGATCTGGGCAAAGCGAATGGAATCCACCTGAATGACCAGGAGTTTGTTATCCGGAAATACCAACCGGGAGCGGGCGTTGAGCGATCGGGCTTTGGTTTCGAAATACTTGTGTTCTTCCCTGAGAAACCGTTTCAAATGAATCCTCTCCAATTCAATTTGAAATCCGGGTTCCTGATACTTGGCTAGTTGCACCAGGTCGTCGGCGATTTTTACGACCCGTTTAATATCCTTGCGAACGGTATTGAGGAGCTGCTGCCCCTGCGGATTATCCGAAAGCAGTTTCAGGTAATCGACGATGTCAACAAACCCTTTAATGGAGGTAATGGGCGATTTCATTTCGTGGGAGGCGTGGGCGATCAACCGGCGACGGGCGTTGTTGCTTTCTTCCAGTTGCTGGATTAAATCGTGTAACTGTTGCGCCATACGGTTAAATTTTTTCCCGAGCTGAGCGATCTCGTCTTGTCCTTTTATATTCAGGCGTACATCGAAATTACCGCGTTCGATTTCGGCCACGCCCTTTTGCAGAATAAGCAGGCGTTTATTGAGCGAAGCGGATAGCCCCCACCCCAGACCGATGGCAACCAGCAAAGTAACCAATCCCGAAATAATCGCCAAAAAGAAGACTCTTTTAATAACCGTCCGCTCTTCGGGCTGCCATGAAACAATAATGTTAGAATAATGGCTATCTCGGATCGGGCTAACAAACAGTGCAGAATAGCCGCCCACCTGATTTTTGACCTTTTCGATGGCCTGATTCAATTCGGGAGGGGGATCAAAAAAAATATCGTTCCCCGCCACCCATTTTCCGTTGCGGTCGTAAATATCCAGTTGAAACTCGAGAAACAGTTTATTGACAAATTCCTGGACTTGTCCTTCGGAATCGTCGCTCTGCTGAATATGGTAGAGCTCCTTAAAAATGCCGTACATGCGTCTCTGTTGGGCCACACTGAGCATTTCTTTGATGCTCCGTTCGATGATCATCCCGTCAATGACGCTTAAAAGGATAAACAGGAGCAAAAAGACCGCGGACAAAATAAAGATGACTTTGGTGTAATAGGAACGGAATTTCATTCGCTGGACCCCAGTTTATATCCGATGCCGAACACCGTAATGATGTATTGGGGCATGCGCGGGTCTTTTTCGATTTTACTGCGCAGACGGGCGATGTGGGAATCCAGAGTACGTCCGTAACCTTCGTATTCGTAACCCAGCACCTGCTTGATCAGCTCCTCACGGGTGAACACTTTGCCCGGGGCCTGTATTAGGATTTCCAGCAACCGCAATTCGGTCGGGGTCAGTTTGATTACCTGCCCGTCCACTTTGGCCTGTCGCGTGTCCAGATTGAAGGTAATGGCTCCGTAGGAAAGAATATGGCTGTTTTCACCCGGTTTTTTATAGTCCAATGCACGACGCCGGATCAGAGCTTTGATCCGGGCGATCAGCTCCATCATATCAAACGGTTTGGTTAAATAATCATCTGCGCCCGTTTCCAGACCCACCAGCTTATCCACCAGTTCCGAGCGGGCGGTTAACATCAGTAAGGGCGCCAGAGTTTTTTTACGCAGTTCTGGAATCAGCTCCGGTCCTTCCATATCCGGCAGCATCCAATCCAGAATGATGGCATCGCAGTCCGCCAGATGCTCGGACGCCAGAGCCTCTTCGGCATTTAAAACGTGGTGAACCTTAAATCCCACTAATTGCAATTGTATGGTAATTGTCTGGGCAATCCCCATTTCATCTTCGATTAAAAAAACGGAATAACTCTCTTTATTATCAGCCTGTGTTGAATTCATGTTCTCCTGTCTCCAATCCGTTTCATGCTTTGATGTAGCGCACAGGACGAATTTAAGCAATAAAATCCCTAAAAGTCTAACCGATTTTGGGAAATCAGAAAATCGTAAGGCCATCGCAACATTTCTGCAACAATCTCCAGACAATGATTTTCTATATTTATCCTGCCGATGCAATGGCGGAAACATAAACAGGAAGTTTAACCATTATTTAAAGGAGAATGCTATGAAGAAATTATCAAGATTCACGCTGCTTTTCGTAATGTTGTTCGGTGCTTCTATGTTTCTGATGAATTGTGAAAAAAAAGTCACCGATTCCAATCCGGAGGAACCGGAAGAAACAGCCACCCTAACCCAGGATGAGGTACAGGAAGCGGCTCAGCCTACTTACTACTCTACCCTGTACAGCGAAGCGTTGGCAATGCCGGCTTCCGCTCTGGCGGCCGCCACAACCGGATCGAGCGCTCTCATGAAAACCGGCGCCACGCTCGACACCATTCTCACTGGATGTCCCGTGGCCACCTTTGACCGCTCCAAGCGTGAGCTGCTGCTGGATTACGGGGAAGGCTGCCAGGGAACGGCAGGGGTCACCCACAGCGGGTCGATTCTGTTAACGGGCAGCATGGAACCCGGCAACTATGTTTTTACCACCACCTTTAATAACTATACGATAAATAATTATATGCTATCCGGTGAAGTTAAATTTAAGGTAAACAGCATAAACGAAATCGAAATGGACCTCAATGACTGCATCTTGTCTAAAAACGATACGGTGTATTATCTTGGTGGCCTCCTCAAGTTAATTTTGGATACAAACGGAACGCCGCAGGATCTTCTGGATGATACCTTTAATCTGTATTTTGACTTCATGTATTACAAAGTATTTAACGGCGAAACCATGGTGCACCAAACGCTTGTTGGCACCAATTATCAAAAGCCGTTAAAATACCGGTTAGGATGCCCCTATCCTTTTTCCGGAACAGTCGTGGTACACCGTCCTGCAAAACCCTATTTTCTGATCGATTATGAACCGCTCACCGGCGGATGCGACGATATTGTCAAAATTTATAAAGAAGGCTGGGACGAAGGGGTTATCGTTCCTTTAGGTACACTGTTTTAAACCTCCCCTAACCTCACCCACCTCCCCACAGGCGGTTTGTTTCCTGCTTTGGGAATAAGCCGCCTTTATACATAACGATCGGGTAGGGAAAAAGGGGATAAATCAAAAATTTTTAGAAAGGTCAAGCAAGATATTGAAAGACAAAGCACGTACTGAACCTTTTTATCCGTTACTATCTACGGGTAAGAACTTTGCAGGGAAATCGCAACATTTTTGCAACATAAATCAGATTTGGACATTTTAAATTAGCAATGTTCACGTAATTCAAACAACAAGAAAGGAATATCGTATGAAGGTCAAATTTATTCACTCTCTGGTTGCAGTTATTTTAATGGTTTTTACCGCATTCATTATTTCCTGCGACAAAAATTCCACGGACAACGGAGACAATGAGGAGAATCCGCAGTTGGATGCACAGACGCAGCAGAATGCCGAAGCTGCTTATTACGGAACCACTTACGCCGGGGCGATGACTGTCCCTGCCTCCGCGTTAAGTACGGTGGGCAGCTTGTCTGCAAACTTAAAAACCGCCGGGGCAATGGAAGATACGGTGTTTACCGGATGTCCCACCGTAGTTTTTTATCCGTTCATGAAAGACATTGTTTTAGACTGGGGTGACGGATGTACGGGCCCGGCCGGAATTACCACCAGTGGCTCCATTCGTATGCACGGAAGTTTCGAAAACAACGTACTGGTTTTCTCTGCCACATTTGACAACCTCAGCAGCGAAGGATATTACATCAACGGTAATGTGGATTTCATCGCAACCGATGAATACGTGGAGGTGACCATCCAGAACGGCACCATTGCCGAAAACGATACCGTTTATTCCATTTCTGGCAAACTTAAAATCGAAGTTATTAACAACGGAACACCCGACGACTTTTACGATGATCTCTACGTCGTGACCGGAAACCTGAGCGTGGCTTCCAATACCGAGCCGCCGGTGGTGACAGACCTTAGCATCCGGACAGATGCGCCGCTGAAATACCGGGCAACCTGCGAATATGCGTACACCGGCATCATCGATTTTAAAACCAATGATCTGGGCACCGGCTATGCCGATTTCAGCCCCATCAATCAAGCGTGCGATGCCATTGTCGCGTTTTATGCGGTTGACGATCAAACCGGGCAGCAAATCAATCTGGATGAACTTTAAAATAAAAAACCATAAATAATGGAAAAACATAAAAGGAATTGCCTATCATGAAAAGGTATTTGCCCTTCGGAATTATTT
>CAZJNP010000056.1:0-11531 GCA_964547355.1 uncultured Calditrichaceae bacterium | reverse complement strand
GATCAGGAGAGTCTGGAGTTCCTGCAGGCCTTTGCCACCCAGGCGGCCATCGCCTTGAGCAATGCCCGCATGTTCGAACGGTTGCAATCGGAAAATCTGAAACTGAAACGGCAAATCTCCATTACGGAGGCCTTCCCGGATATCATCGGGAAAAGCGAACCCATGCTCAGGGTTCTGGAGATGATCCGCGATGTGGCCGATGCGTCGGCTTCGGTGTTGATCGAGGGTGAATCAGGCACCGGAAAAGAATTGGTGGCCAGGGCGCTCCATTACCATTCTTCGCGCAAAGACAAGGCGTTCATCCCCATTTTTTGCGGCAGTCTTTCAGAGAACTTACTGGAAAGCGAGTTGTTTGGTCATAAAAAGGGTTCCTTTACCGGAGCAACAGAAAACAAACGGGGGCTTTTTGAAGAAGCCGACGGCGGCACCTTGTTTCTGGATGAAATTGCCGATGTGAGTCCGGCCATTCAGACCAAGTTGTTACGCGTTCTTCAGGAAGGAGAATTTAAACGGGTAGGAGAAAACCAGATCCGAACGGCTAATGTACGCATTATTTCGGCGACTAATAAAGACTTGTGGGAGGAAGTGCAGAAAGGAAACTTTCGTGAAGACCTTTACTACCGTCTGAACGTCATCAATATCCGCATACCGCCGCTGCGTCACCGGAAAAGCGACATCCCCCTGCTTGCCGAGCATTTTTTACGTTATTACGCTACCAAAAACAAAAAGAATATCACGGGTTTTACTAAAGAGGCTTACCAGTATTTACAAGAGTACGACTGGCCCGGTAATGTGCGCGAATTGGAGAATGCGGTGGAAAGGGCCGTAATCCTATCGCGCAAAACGGAGATCGACGCCAATGACATTAATCTCAGAAGAAGCGAAAGTAAGATTCCGGTCGGTAAAACCTTAAAGGAGATCACGCGTTACGCCGTATTGGAGACCATAAAAATGGCCGGTGGCAACCGCACCAAGGCGGCGGAAATTTTAGGGGTATCCCGACGTTGGTTGCAATACCAGCTAAAAGAGTGGGGCATGATGGATGGAGTTTAAGGGATACGAAATCATCCGGGAAATTAGCCGCGGGCCGATTACGACGGTGTACCTGGCCAACCAGACTGCGCTGGACCGCCGAGTCTTTTTGAAAGTACTGAACGTACAATTGAAAAACGAGCCGGACCTTTTGGAACGCTTTCAGCGCGAGGCTAAAATTTGCGCCCGGTTAAAACATCCCAATATCGTCAGCATTTTTGATTTTGGATCCGCCGGGGAATCGTTTTTTATTTCTATGGAACACATCGAAGGTCAATCTCTGGAGCAAGTGATACGCAAGCATCATCCGCTGCCGTTTTCGATCATTCTGTTTATTATGAGAGAAATTGCCCGAGGTCTGGCCTATGCCCATCAGTTCGGTGTTATCCACCGCGATATTAAGCCCAGCAATATTATGGTGGAAGTGGACGGTTCCGTAAAAATTACCGACTTTGGACTAGCCACAAAAGCGGACCTGCCCACGGTAACAGCCCAGCACAGCGCGGTGGGAACGCCCGCGTATATGTCGCCGGAGCAAGCCACCGGCAAAGAGCTGGATGCCCGTACCGACCTTTTTAGCCTCGGCGTCACCGTGTATGAATTGTGCACCGGCCGCTCGCCGTTTATCGGAAAAAATCTGGCCGATTCCATTAACAAAGTGCTATCTTACACGCCGCCTCCCTTGCACGAGGTCAGAAAAGACGTACCGGACTGGTTCTCTTCTCTGGTTCAGGCCCTGCTGGAAAAAAATCCGTCGAAACGGGTCCAGATGGCGGAGGAGATACTGGAAATACCGGCGCTTAAGAATTCGGCTGCCGACCAGGAAGCGCTGAGTAAATTTCTGAAAAATCCGGAATCGTTTGAGCTCACAACTGTTTCGCCCCAGGAAGAACCGCCGGTAAAAAATACCGGTTTTCCATACAGGTTTTTAATTCCGTTGGTGCTGCTATTGATCTTCTTAACAGGAGGAATCATCTGGTATGTTAATTATTCCGGATCAGAAATTAACCCTCCCGTTACGGAAACAGTACCCTCAATGCCTCAAACAACTGTAGACACATCAAATGTGGCGATGAATCCAAAGAAACGAGAAATTTTTTCTACTACCGTGAATATTCCGGACACAATAAATAAAAGTCCCGGGAGAAAAGATGCGAGCGGAATGGTTGAAACGAAACAGGCCGTGAAACGGGCGACTTCTGAAAAGGCGCTGGGCGGATTTCTCGTCATTTGCAATCCGTGGGCGCGGGTTTATATCGACAGCCAGTATGTGGAAACCACTCCGCTTACCAAACCGCTCACCCTTTCGGCTGGAGAGCATAAGCTCGAACTAATAAATCCGAACTATCATGCACATCGCCAAAAAATATTTATTGAGGCCAAAAAAACGGATACGATCAAAGTGAACCTGGAACCGGCAGTTGGGTTTATCCTGGTACAAATCGTACCCTGGGCAGAAGTCTATCTTGATGACAAATACATTGGAACGACCCCGCTTGACGAACCCATTCCGGCTTCGGTCGGGCGTCACGTTCTAAAATTAATGAATCCTAACTTTCAAACGCGCTACGATACAGTTATCGTTTCGGCCGGTGAATTAATTGAAAAAAAAGTGCAGTTGAAAAAATAAAGGCACTATTTTTGCATCTGATCTCATTAAAGGTGCAAAAGCATGATTGAGGGTAGTAGGAATGATAATAAAATATAAAATAATCATTTTTTCTATTTTAGTGTTTTCCGGGTTAATCGCTGCCGGTGAATGGCAGCCGGTGGCATCGCTGTACAAAGAAAGGGCCGGTGCCGCAGCAGTCGTCTGGGAAAATAAAATTTATATATTCGGCGGTAAGTCTTCGAATAATAAGATATTAAACTCGGTCGAATGTTATGATCCCGCTCGCGGGGAATGGGATGATGAGACCATACCGGAATTTGCCGAGGCAAGATATAACGCGGCAGCGGTTGTGTATCAAGGTAAAATATATCTTATAGGTGGCCGGGGCGAAGTGGACGTGCTTAAATCCGTGGAGGTGTATGACCCTGCGCAAAATTTGTGGTCTGATGCGAATGATTTGCACGAGAAGCGAGAAGGTTTCTCCGCTGTTGTTCTGGATGGACATATTTACGTAATCGGCGGCCAAAGGGATGAACATTCTTTAGTGAACGAAATCGAGTGGTACGATGAAGAAAAAGACAAATGGAAGGAAATTAAAGACCACATGTCGCATCCCCGGGCAGCACCATTTGCTGCCGCCGTTGGTGACACGTTTTATATGTTCGGAGGGTATTATTTCGGATTAACCAAGACTTTTTATAAGGGTGCTCTTTCAATGAGTCACTTTGAATGGTCGTCCGGAAAAGATTTATCCGAACCACGGGCTTACGGCGCTTCTGTTTTAAAGGGTGACAGCCTGTTTCTGATCGGCGGTGAGACACAATCGGGAAAAACAAACCTGGTTGAGATTTATAATATCAAAACACATCAATATTACACTGCAACCCCGCTGCTCTCCGCAAGGAGCGGCGTAACAGGCGTGTGTTTAAACGACAGCGTGTATGTCATCGGTGGCTATGACCAGGAATCGGGCGAGCCTGTGAAAACGGTAGACGTCTATATCGGATCGCCAACAACGGCAATCACGGAATTTTCTCTCAACCTTCCACCAGAGGAGCATATTTTGGTCAAAGGTTATCCCAACCCGTTCAATGGACAAATCACGCTGCAAGTATCGGTTGGTCAGAAAGAGAGCTATGAAGTGGCCATTTATGACGCTCAGGGAAAGCATGTAAGTACCGTTTATAACGGGAAAATCAGTCAATCCTTTCGATTTGTCTGGCAGGCCAGAGACGATAATGGAATGGATGTTTCATCCGGGATCTACTTTTTAATTGTCAAGTCGCCTAAACAGGTTTTATCTTATAAGATGGTCTATGTTAAGTAGAAACTGGTTTTTTATATCGCTGCTCCTATTGTTTGTCGCAGGATATGCGCAGGAGCCTGCCGGGCGGGCAGAAAGAGTCAAAGAGCTGTATGAGTCGCTTCAATTTGAAAAAGCCGTTCAGCTCAGCCGCTTGCTGCTTAAAACGACCAGGATTACCAGCCCTCAGGAATTAATTACCATTCATCAATATGCGGGCTTTTCTTTTTTTAATCTTGGCCAGCCGGATTCCGCCAAAAAACATTTTTTTACCATCCTTTCCATCGATCCCGAATATCAGTTTAATCCTGTGAATACCTCGCCGAAGATTATCAAATTCTTTAATAAAATAAAAGAAAACTATCAGAAAAGCGCCTCTTCGGACAACCAGAAGGGTTATGTGCGATATATTTTTTTACAGGATTTACGACCTGGAGCCACATGGCGCTCGGCGCTAATGCCTGGGTGGGGCCAGTATTTTAAAGGGCAGAAAAAAAGGTCTAAAATTTTTGGTGCGGCTTTTTGGGGCGGAGTAACCATTTCCGCTGTTTCCTACCTGCTGGAAAACCATTATCACCAGCAATATTTAGACGCCAAAATCCGGAGTGATATACAAGACAAATATGATACATATAATTTTTGGTACAAAACCAGGCGAGTCTCTTTGTATTTCACCGCGGCCGTTTGGGTGTCATCGGTTCTGGACGCCTTCTGGGTGCCGTATTCATCCTCCAATCTCAGTGTCGGTGTTAAAGACAATACATCGATTTCTCTGCAAATCAGTTTTTAGCGATTCTGGACGCGGTCAAATATGACGACCGCATGAACGGTTTATTTTCAAGTGCTTCAACAAAACGGTAAAATAAATCCGGGTCCCATAACCCCCGCAAAGTTTCCCGATGCATTAATTTAATGGCCTCACGTGCCGGCAGGGCTTTATGATATGCCCGGTTTGTGGTCAAAGCGTCGTAGCAATCGGCCAGCCCGATAATACGGGCCAGCAAAGGAATGTCATCGCCGATTAATCCTTCCGGATAACCGCTACCATTATACCGTTCATGGTGATATTTGATTGCCGGAAGAATCGGTTTAAGCGCGTCAATGGAAGCACATAATAAGTTTCCGAGAATGGGATGCAGTTTGACGATTTCGTATTCTTCCATGGTCAGCGATTCGTTTTTATGCAGAAGATGTTTGGGAACGGCGATTTTTCCGATGTCGTGCAGCAGGCTGCCTTTGCGCAGGAGATTCAATTCCTGTTCCGAAAGTCCGATATTCCGTCCGCACAATTCAGCGTAAACGGCCACTCGATCGCTATGCGTGGCTGAATGAGGAACACGCGTATCGTCAAGATAACGCGTAAAATGGAATAAAATTTGTTCCGCATTTGGTCTTCTGCTCAAGAAGCGCCCGATTTCTTCCATTCTCAAAATCCACCGGGGTAAGTCGTATCTCAGAAAGTTAAAATCTATGTATTGTTTACCAATGTGCGTTTTCATGTTTTTATTCCGAAATGGTTGTATAGAACAGCTTAGTATTTAAAAAGCCCCGCCAAAAGGCAGGGCTTTAATTAAGGGAGCAGATGTTCCCTTGCCTATCTGATCAGCACCATTTGTTTGATCTTGACGTTCTGGTTCACCGTTAATTTGTAAAAGTAGATTCCGGATGCGACCGATTGAGCGGCGTCGTTGCGACCGTCCCATTTGAATTGATAGGTTCCGGAATTCAGCACACCGTTAAAAAGCGTTTGCACTTTCTGTCCCAGCATATTGAATACTTCCAGTTTTACTTTGGCAAACCCATTCTGGCTGAGGTTGAACTCGATGGTGGTGGAAGGATTGAACGGGTTCGGGTAATTTTGTTTCAGAACAAAGGATTGAATGACTGGGCTGGTTGTTAAGTCTTCTGTTGAAGTGATCGAGCCGTTTGTTTCATCCTGAATCTGTAACGTTTCATAACTGCCGTCGTTGGAAGGTATTGCCCAGATGGTGATGTTGTCGCCCAAAGTCAGGCTGGACAGGTCAATGACCTCAAAGTTCTTATTCAGGATCACGGTGGAACCGGTCATCTTAAATTCGGCGTCCGCTAAGATAAGGGAATTCTCCGTTTTGCCCATCAACGAACTGCTCATGGTTACCAGGTTCGGATCGTCTTCAACTTTAATACGTACTGCCCAAAAGCTGCTGTCCGCTTGCATAATGCCTTTTACTTCAACGATCTGGTCGAGCGCCAATTCGGAGAAGTTCATCGGATTGTCCTGTAAATCGTAAACCACGGTATTTGAATCAACGAAAAACATGATACCGTTTACCTTGATGGAATCCGTGGTCAGATACTGAATGGCACCGGTTACTTCGATTTGGGTCTTTTTCTCATCGATCAGTTTTACTTTTACAGCTAGATAACTGCCGTCTGTTTCGATTTTGGCTTTTATTTTAACAAGCTGGCCTACTGACAGATCACCGAATTGAATCGGAGTTCCGTCATAGTTATAAAAGGCTGTGCTGGAATCTACACGGAAGGTAAGCCCACGTACAGTTACTTCATCCGTGCCCAGAGCCTCAATGGTTCCTTCGATTTTAAAGAAAGCGGTCCATAACTCTTTGACCTTAATTTTGTATGCCTGAACAGAACCATCAGTCTGGACGTAACCTTTCACCTTTACAATTTGTCCCTTCAGCAGGTCTGCAAGCGTTATCGGCATATAATGGCTGTCAACGATGATTGTATTGGAATCTACATTAACGGTGTATCCAAGCATCTGGATAAAATCGGTTCCAACCGAATCAATGGCGCCGGTAAGTTCGATTTTATCGTAAGGGAAATTTCCGTTTTCGACTTCGATTTCTCTGGCTAACAGTGTGCCGTCGGTGAGCCGATAAGCCTTTACCTCAACCTTCATTCCCGGTTGCAAATCGGACAATGTGCCTGGCTGGTGTTCTTTAAGTTCGATTTTTGTCTGACCGTCTACAACTATTTTCTGGCCGGCAACAAGAATATAATCGGTGCCCACGGAATCGATTTCGCCCTTAAGTTCAATATCCATGGAATACTCTTCGCGCTTTTCCACTTCAATTTCCAAAGCCAGGTAGCTGCCGTCGGACAGGATTTTTGCTTTGATTTCAACATACATTCCAACACTAAGGTCAGACAGACTTAAGTATTCATGATCGTGACTTTTGATTTTTGTTTGGGTATCTACGGTAAAAGATTTCCCGTTTACGGTAATGGAGCTATCCGTGACGGATTCGATCGTACCTTTTGCTTTAATCTCCGTATAGTGGTTATCGTCGGAATTTTCTAGCTCGATGCGTTCGGCCAGATAGGTGCCGTCTGCTAATTCCCGGGCTTTTACTTCCACGTAATCGTTGACTTTTAAATCACTGAAGGAATAGTTATGGTCGTGTTTGTACTCGACTACAGTATTGGAATCCACATAAAACACATAGCCGTTAATCACCAGACTGTCTTCACCGATGGACTGAATATATCCTTTGATTTCCATATAGCTGTATGAAGAATCCTGATCGTAGTTTTTATAGTAGAAATAGCTTTCCAGCATAACCTTATGTTGGTTTTTGTCCTCAAATTTAGCGTTCCATTCCCACTTGCCGCCTTCGGATAGCTGTGAAAGATCAAAGGAAGCTGTGAAAGTGCTGTCAAAATTATTGGTAAAGTTGCCGGAAAATTCCGATTCCATTTCATTTTCGTGATCCATCATATCGTCGTGAGATTTTTTGATGGTCCATGTCATTTTTTTCATCTGATGGACGTTTAGCTCGTTGGTGACCACATGCATGTACAGGGTGGCGCCATCGGGGAAAAAGCTTTCCGAGCTGTCTGCCCCCTGGTAAGATGATAAAATAAATGAGCTTTGCGCGTTTGCGCTAAAGGCCATGGTGAAAATGAAAAGTAAAGCAAACAGGCCACGCAAACCTCTTGCCTGGTAAATGAAACGTGACATAATATACCTCCGTTGGTTGATTTGACATTTGAGTTTGCACATTCTATTGCAATCGGCATGCCAGAGGTATTTGCACCGCTTAAGTGCTTTATTTTCAATGATAAAAAAAGCGTCTGTGATATTAGACTGGAGGATTACAATAGAAGCAGCGCAAATTATGCGCTATGGAAAAATGAAAATGCACAATTGGGTGGAAGTTCTCTTCGCCGATTAAATATTTTGGCGCTAAAAGAGGGCAGGCGGGATCAAAAAAAACAAATCGTTGCGGAGGCCGGAAAATGAACCTCCGCAACGAGAGCATAAAGTTACGGCGTCTTTTTACTTTTCTTGCGTTCCTTCTTTTTCGGTGGCTTAATTTCCAGCTTTTGCTCAACCCGATGGTCGTTATGGCGAATAACAATCGTGTAGTCGCCGGGCAATAGATAGAACTTGCCGTTGTCTGCGGGTTTGATTTTTTTCGGCCGCTCTTTCGTTGCCAGCGTTTTAACCAGTTTTTTGTATGATTTTTCTGGAACGGAAAGATCATAATTCACAAAATTTAATCCGGTTTCGCTGGAATCGGTCAATGTTGTTAGCCGGAGCTTATCTTTTTTTATCCGGATTTCGGTTGGCCCTTTTTCTTTACAGTAGAAAACAATCGGGCGTTCCGGGCTGTCGTTAAACTTCCAGCTGTAGTTTCTGTTTCCCCAGTTGCTACTGTGCGTTACCGGGGAAATTTTAAAGACAAAAAGAGGCTTCTCTAAAAGCTCGGCGGTTAATTGCTGTAATTGCGCCACGTCGGCCAGATACAGGGAACGACCGTGAGTGGCCGCCACCAGTTTTTTATCTCTCGGATGAACCACCAGGTCGTGCACGGGTGCATCCGGAAGCCCGCCGTCAAACGCCATGAAAGAGGCTCCGCCGTCCAGGGAAACGTACAGGCCGTGGTCGGTGCCCACATATAAAATCTGCGGATTGGCCGGGTCTTCTCTGATCACGTTCACAGGCTCTGCCGGTAAATCCAGACCGATTCTCTGCCATGTTTGACCGTAGTCCGTAGATTTAAATACGAAGGCGTCAAAATTGTCCCAGCGGTAGCCGTTCAGGCTGACATAAACGGTGGCCGTGTCATGAGCGGAAGCCTGCACCCGGCTGACCCAAAAATTCTGCGGCAGGCTGTCGGAAATGCGCTGCCAGCTTACGCCGCCGTCTTTGGTAACGTGAATCAGGCCGTCATCGCTGCCGGTGTAGATCAGCCCGAATTTCAGCGGTGATTCATGAATGGTGGTCAATGTGCCGTAGGGCACGTCTCCCTTTTTGCCTCCTTTCGTCAAATCGGGGGAAATGCACTCCCAGTGTTCCCCCTTATCCATGGAGCGATGTAATTTCTGAGAACCAAGATAGAGAATATCCTGATTATGAACGGATAAATGAATGGGTGTTTGCCAGTTGAAGCGGTATGGTCGCTGGCCTAATGGATGCTTGGGCGCAATGTATTTTTCTTTTCTGTTTTTCAGATCAATCCGGTAATAATTACCAAACTGATAACCGGTGTAAACCGTGTTGTTGTCTCTGGTATCTATGGCGATTTGCATGCCGTCGCCGCCCATGATGGGGCGGTACGGATAATGCCCGGAGGCCTGCCAGGAAAAACTGTGTTTGTAGGTATGCGGGCCGTACCAGACCCCGTTGTCCTGCAAGCCGCCGTAAACGTTGAACGGTTTGGCCATGTCCACCGCCACGGTGTAGAACTGCCCCACCGGCGGCGTATTGGCCTTATGCCAGGTCTTCCCGCCGTCGTAAGTGATGTTAATGCCGCCGTCGTTGCCGAGGATCATGTGCTTTGCATTCCGGGGATGGATCCACAGCGCATGGTGATCCACATGAACGTTTTCCTGATTCAGAGAGTGAAAGGTTTTCCCGCCGTCCACGGATTCCACAACGGGTACGCCCAAAAGAAATAAGTGTTCGGGGTCGTCCGGCGCCACGCGAATCTGACCGAAATAATAGCCAAAAGTATAAACCATTTTATCCAGATAATCCTTATGCGTCTTTTCCCAGGTGAGGCCGCCGTCATCGGAACGGTAAACCTCTGCGCCGATGACCGGCGTGTCAAACAACTGGGCGTTGGCGTCTTCCAGATACTCCACCAATGTGACCGGCTTGATTTTGTTTTGCCGGATAAGCTGAAACAAAGTGTCGGCATTAAATTCAATCGGGAAATGGTAACGATCCAGAAAATCGTTAAGATCGTCGGCATTTATTTTCAGAAATTCTTCTTTGGACATGACGCGCAGCTTCTGTTTGGTTAGCGCGTATTCTTCCTCTTGCGGACGACGATTCTGATTATCCAGGAAGGCGTAAATGATGTTGGGATTTATCGGTGAGACGGCAAGGCCAATCCTTCCTACGCCCTTATCTGTCGGGAATCCGCTTTCCGGCGTGCTGATGCGTGTCCAGTTTTCGCCGCCGTCCATGCTTTTGTAAATGCCGGACGAGATGCCGCCTTCTGCGAAATTCCATGCTCTGCGGGAACGTTCCCATACGGCGGCGTAGAGTATGTCCGGATTGGTCGGATCAATCGCAAGGTCGATGGCTCCCGTGCTGTCGTTGATGAACAGAACGTTGCGCCAGCTTTTCCCGCCGTCTGTTGTTTTGTACACGCCGCGCTCGGCATTATTGGAATAAAGATGGCCTAAGGCGGCCACCCAGACAATATCCGGATGGTCGGGGTGAATCACGATCCTGCCGATATGGTGAGATTCGGCTAATCCCATATGCTGCCAGGTTTTTCCCTGATCCGTGCTTTTGTAGATTCCGGTCCCGGAATAGGACGAGCGGCTGGAATTGTTTTCACCAGTACCTACCCAGATCGTGCCGCCATGGCGCCAGTCAATCGCGATATCGCCGATGGTCATAACCGCCTGACGGTCAAACAGCGGTCGGAAGGTAATTCCGTTATTGTCCGTAAACCACAAGCCGCCGGAAGCATAAGCCACATAAAAACGGGTGGGATCATCTGGATTGGCGTCGATATCCACCGAACGGCCGCTCATCACGGTCGGGCCAATGGATTTGAAGGGAAGATTTTTTACCAGTGACCGCTGCTTCAGCGCCTGACGGGCGGCAAAAGCCTGCAACCGTTTTTCTGCAGGCGTGTAAGGAATTTCTGATTTTTGAGCCTGCGCCGTGAATGCAAAAGCGAAGGAAATAAGGATTGAAATACAAATGGCTTTCATAGCAGTTCCTAAAGTTAATTAAATGAAAGGTAATTTATCGGAAATGGCCGTTTTTTCAAAATAGTTTCGAAAGTTTTACACCGAATATTCCTACTCCTGCTCTTGCTCCTTCTCCTCCTCCCCCTAAATAAAGCCTCCCAATCTGACGGCTGTTATACCTTCGAAAGGCTCGGGGAGCGAGATAATGCGGGCATCCGGAGCAGCATCATTGTGTTCAACGAAGATACCAGCACGGATTTCTCTTTGCAGGGACAGTACGATAGGAATTGTCAGCGGTAGTTGGGCACTAATTCCCGTTGGAGCCTCCGATTTAGTGTAAAGGGCAAAGATTTTTACAACATCAAAACAGTATTAAACCAACAATTGAATTTAAACGCATCGAGTTTTTTCTTATATTGTCGC
>CAZJNP010000055.1:7031-11556 GCA_964547355.1 uncultured Calditrichaceae bacterium | reverse complement strand
ACCTTGTATCCTTTACCCACTTCGCCCAGTACGTTTTCCTTGGGCACTTTACAGCCGTCCAAAATCAATTCGCAGGTGGAAGAAGCGCGGATGCCCAGTTTATCTTCCTTTTTACCAACGGAAAAACCTTCGAAATCGCGTTCCACGATAAAGGCGGTGATGCCTTTGTAACCCAGATTAAAATCCACATTAGCAAAAATAATGAAAATTTCCGCTTCGCCTCCGTTGGTAATCCACAGTTTCTGGCCGGTTAATTCCCAGTAATCGCCTTTGTCCACGGCTTTGGTGCGCAGAGCAAAGGCGTCCGAGCCGGAACTGGATTCGGACAGGGCGTACGCCCCGATCTTTTCCGCCGTGAGTTGGGGTAAATACTTTTCCTTAAGCGCATCGCTGCCCCAGTTCAGAAAGGCATTGTTCACCAGTGTATTTTGTACGTCCACAACCACCGCGGTGGAAGGATCGACAATCGCCAGTGCCTCAATGGCCAGAATGGACATGAAAAATGAAGTATCTGCGCCGCCGTATTGCTCCGGAACTTCGATACCCATCAGCCCCAATTCAAAGAACTGTTTTGGCAAAGAGGGATCGAGCTTTGCTTCCGCATCCATGCGCGCGGCAAGCGGTTGTATCTTTTCGCGGGCAAAATCCAGAACCGTGTCAAAAAAGAACTTTTCGTCTTCTGAAAAAATCGTCAGTGGTTTGAATTCACTCATGGTGTCTCCTTAAATGGTTGTTTATTAGCGCTGAAACCAACAGCACAATTTAAGACGCTAAAATGTTTATGGCAAGTGAATCCAACGCTTCTTTTGCAGGAACCGGATCATCTGTGCGCAAAAACAAAACAGTCGGAACATGTTTCAGATGTGTGTCTGCCTGTCAACAGTTCAATAGACCAAACAGGCCTAAAAATTCATCTC
The DNA here is from genome assembly GCA_964547355.1 of uncultured Calditrichaceae bacterium. Lineage (GTDB taxonomy): Bacteria > Calditrichota > Calditrichia > Calditrichales > Calditrichaceae > CAZJNP01. The sequence goes on along the minus strand of CAZJNP010000055.1, from coordinate 10,639 downwards.
GTAAAAAATCAAGTTAATCGTTTGATTAATTTCCAGTCAAATTTTCCCGACCCGATGTAGGTATAGGACACGCTGTCCATCAGTTTGGTTACAATCGAAATTCCCAAACCGTGGTCTTCCAGGTAGGCTAATTGATCCACTTGATCCAGTTCTTGTTCGCTGAGCTCTTTAAATTCAAAATTGACTTCAAAGGGATTCACGATGGTGAAGTACACAACGCCGTCGATCACCTCGCGTAATTTATATCGCTTGCCGACCAGTTCTTTGGGGTATGGCGGGAAATGACCGTCGGCCTCGAATCCCGGGCCGTAATCGTAAATGGAGATGGTAAAATAATCGAGCCCCAGTTCGAACTGGAAACGCACCATTTCTTGCTGTGCGGCCGTATCCGAATGCTTGACTATGTTGATAAACACTTCGTTCATCACCGCCCGGAGCTTATGGGAAAAATTCTTGCTTTTATCCATACGCACATAGGTGCATATCTGATCGGTAATCTCTTCTACTAATTTGGTGTACTCAAGTTTACAGGGTACCTGGAAGCGAAGAATGTCATACATAATCGTGTCCGATGTTTAAAAGTTCATTGGTAATTTTATAGTAAAACGCATCCATTCTCCGGGGACGGAATCGGCCTCAATAGTGCCTTTATGCATTTCGATGATATTGCGTACCGCAAACAAACCCACTCCCACGTTAGCCCGGTCGTCTGTTTCATGAAAACGGGAAAATTTTTCGAATATCCGGTTCAGCTTGTTTTTCTCCAATCCCGTTCCTTCATTGAAAAAGGTAATCTGAAGGTAATCCTGTATACGGGATAATTCGATCTTTATCGTTGAATTATTTTTCCCATATTGAATCGCGTTTCGAATTAAATTCCTGAAAACGAGCTGAAACAGTTTTTCATCGCCATAGTAAATGTTTTTTTCTTCTTCTGTGTGCAAAACCACGTCCATTCCCTTTTGTTCCAGCCGCCCGGACAATTCTTCCAGAATAGGATTCAGGGCGTCTTCAAGTAAATCAAATATCTTACGCTCGATGCGCAGCTTACCTTCTTCGATCAGCGCCATGCTTAACAGCGTTTCCACCAGACCGAACAAATTACGGGTTAGTCGTTCGATATTATCGCTGATTTCTAAAATATTTTCGGTTTTTTCGCTTTCAAACCGTTTTCTGATGATTCGGTTGTATCCATAAATGGATGTCAGCGAATTCTTAAATTCGTGCGAAATAACGCTCAGCAAATCCCGATAATTTTGATTTACTTCACGCAGGTTCTTCTGAATATCCGAATTTTCTTTAATCAGTACCGCCTGGGTACCAAACAGAATTAACGATTTAACCTGCTCACGGGTTTTTTCATCCAGAGCGTCCAGGTGAGTTACGGAAAGATCGATGGCCGGCATGGTTTCCAAACGTTTTTGATAATCGTCCAGAATACTCAGAAGCAACTTTTTGGGCTGGGGTTCTTTTTTGATTAAATCCAATCCCTTGTCAAAAAGACGCCTGTAATGTTCTAAACCGACGTTTACCTCACCCAGATATTTGGATTCAATTTCCTGCAATTCTTCTTCGGTCATTCTCTAGTCCGCTTCCGCTTTATATTAGTCAACTTGTTAATTATTAAAAGTTTTCGACACTATCCCTCAAAAAATTAGCCAAAATTTATTTTTTTTAATATCTTACCTACGCAATACCGTTTAACTTTTAACATTTTACTGGGCCGAAATGAAAAAAATCATTGGCATTACTCTGGGCGATCCAGCTGGAATCGGGCCGGAAATTATTCTCAAAGCGCTGCGCTCCCATCCTAAAATCTATGACCGTTGCGTACCCGTTATATTCGGCCATACCGAAATTCTTCGCGCCGCTGCCAAAAACTTAGGCATTGCGTCTACTATTAAAGTCGGGAGCGATTTAAATGACTTAAAAACCATCCGCACAGGAGAGGTGCTTTGCCTTTTTTCTGACCCCAGGTTAAAAATCCCGGCACCCGGTAAAATAACAGCCCGGTCAGGAGGGCTTTCGTATGATTATCTGACCAAAGCAATCAAAGCCGCTATGCGGAAGCAAATCGACGCCATCGTCACGGCGCCGATCCATAAAGTGGCCTGGAGCCTTGCCGGTGTACCATTCCTGGATCACACCAGCGCTCTGCAGGAGCTTACCGGAAGCGCGCATTCCATGACCATGTTTCAGACCGGAAACTTACGCATCTTTTTTCACACCCGGCACCTGCCGCTCCGGGAAGTGCCCGCGGCGCTGAACAAGCAGGAATTATTCAAGACCATTCGGAAATGTGTCGATTATTTAGAGTTACTCGGTATTTCCGAACCTGAAATAGCCGTGGCCGCGCTTAATCCGCATGCCGGGGACAACGGCCTGCTGGGTACGGAGGAGATGGAAATCATTCAACCGGCCGTATTACAAGCCAGCAAAGCAGGCGTACGTGTATCGGGTCCGGTGCCTGCGGACGCCGTGTTCTTTCAGGCCTCTAAGGGTAAGTACGACGCGGTGCTGTCCCTTTATCACGACCAGGGACATATCGCCGCCAAAACACTGGATTTTTACGGCACGGTTAGCCTGACGTTGGGTCTGCCCTTTCTGCGCACTTCGGTGGACCACGGAACGGCCATGGACATCGCCGGGAAAAACCAGGCCAATCCGGAAGGAATGGCGCAGGCCATCCTGGCCGCGGCACGCTATGTCTGGTAATTGAAAAATCATAAAGATCGATGAAGAATGAACCATAAGGAAAAAATAGAACTTCTGCGTCAATTGCTTGCGGAACGCATTTTACTGCTGGACGGCGCCATGGGCACCATGATCCAGCGCTTCCGTGTTTCCGAAGAAGATTACCGCGGGCAAAGATTCAAAAATCATCCCGTCAGCCTGAAGGGTAACAACGATCTGCTTTGTCTGACCAGACCGGAGGTAATCCGGGAAATCCACACCGAATATTTACAGGCCGGCGCGGACATCATTGAAACCAACACCTTTAATGCCAACGCCATATCCCTTACCGATTACCGGATGAGCGATCTGGCTTACGAAATCAACCAACAGGCCGCCCGACTGGCGCGGGAAACAGCGGACACCTTTACCCGGCAAACGCCTGAGAAACCGCGTTTTGTGGCCGGCGCGCTAGGTCCCACCAACCGTACGCTTTCCCTATCTTCCAAAGTAAACGATCCCGGCTACCGCGACGTTACCTTCGACCAGGTGGCGCAGGCCTACAAAGAACAGGTGCGCGGGCTGGTAGAAGGGGGAGCGGATTTGCTACTGATCGAAACCATCTTCGACACCCTGAACGCCAAAGCCGCTTTGTACGCCATCGAAGAATATTTCGAGGAAAGCGGACACCGACTGCCGGTGATGCTTTCGGTCACGATCATCGATCAGAGCGGGCGTACCTTTTCGGGACAGACGCTGGAAGCCTTCTGGGTGGCGGTAAAACAGTTCCCGCTCTTTAGCGTGGGTTTGAACTGTTCCATGGGGCCTGAGCAGATGCGTCCTTACCTGCAGGAATTAAGCGGGTTGGCGCATGTGTATGTCAGCCTGTATCCTAATGCCGGGTTGCCTAATGCGCTGGGGCAGTATGACGCCAC
>CAZJNP010000055.1:0-6931 GCA_964547355.1 uncultured Calditrichaceae bacterium | reverse complement strand
TCAGCCTGTATCCTAATGCCGGGTTGCCTAATGCGCTGGGGCAGTATGACGCCACACCGGAATCCATGGCGGCGGTGCTGCGGCAGTACGCAGCAGAAGGCTGGCTGAATATCGTCGGCGGTTGTTGCGGAACGACTCCCAGGCATATTCAGGTGTTTGCGTCTATGATAGAAAATATCCCGCCCAGAAAAGTGCCTGAGCGGGTTCGGAAAACCCAGTTCAGCGGCCTGGAAGTGGTAAACGTGACGCCGGAAAGTAATTTCATCAATATCGGCGAACGCTGCAACGTGGCCGGATCGCGCAAATTCGCCAGGTTGATCCGGGAAGAAAAGTACGAACAGGCACTTCAGATCGCCCGGGAGCAGGTGGAGAACGGCGCTCAGATATTGGACGTCAGCATGGACGAAGCGCTGATCGATGCCCAGGCGGCCATGACTCGCTTTTTAAATTTGCTGATGGCGGAACCGGATATTGCCCGAGTGCCGGTGATGATCGATTCTTCCCGCTGGGACGTGATCCGGGCGGGATTAAAATGCTTGCAGGGCAAGTCCATCGTTAATTCGCTCAGCCTGAAAGAGGGCGAGGCGGTTTTTATCCAGCACGCCCGCGAAGCTCTGCGCTTTGGCGCCGCTGTTGTGGTGATGGCCTTTGACGAGCAGGGACAGGCCGACACTCTGGAACGCAGGGTGGCGGTGTGTACGCGCGCTTACAAAATACTAACCGAAATCGTACACTTCCCGCCGGAAGACATCATCTGCGATCCGAACATCTTTGCCGTGGGCACCGGTATGGCGCAGCATGCCACCTATGCGCTGGATTATATGGAAGCGGCGCGCCAGCTTAAAGCCACGCTGCCCCACGTCAAGATCAGCGGCGGGGTGTCCAATCTTTCGTTTTCTTTTCGCGGGAATAACGCCCTGCGTCAGGTGATGCACTCTGTGTTTTTGTACCATGCCATTCAGGCCGGAATGGATATGGGTATTGTGCCGGCCGGACAAATCACGGTTTACGAGGAAATTCCCCGGGAATGGCGGAAACGGGTGGAAGACGTGTTGTTTAACCGCCGGCCGGATGCCACGGAGCGGTTGACCGAACTGGCACACGCCATGCGCCAAACCGAAAGCAGTGAAAAAACAACGGTCGAGTGGCGTAGTAAATCGCCGCAGGAACGCCTGAAATATGCCCTGATTAAGGGCGTGACCGAATACATCGAAAAGGATGCGGCCGAAGCCCTGAAAGAACTGGGCGATCCTTTGCTGGTGATTGAGGGCCCGCTGATGGAAGGAATGAATACGGTAGGCGAATTATTCGGCAGCGGGAAGATGTTTTTGCCCCAGGTGATCAAGTCGGCCCGTGTCATGAAGCAGGCGGTGGCGTTTCTACGACCTTATCTGGAGGCGCAAAAGGCAAGCGATGCCGGGTATCGCCGGGGACGCATCCTGTTAGCCACGGTTAAGGGCGACGTGCACGACATCGGGAAAAACATCGTCGGTCTGGTGCTAAGCTGCAACAATTATGAGGTGATCGATCTGGGCGTGATGACCCCGGCGGAGAAGATTCTGCAAACCGCCGTGGAACAGGAGGTGGATGCGGTCGGACTGAGCGGACTGATTACGCCTTCGCTGGAAGAAATGGTGCACGTGGCTTCAGAAATGCAGCGGCGCGGCATGCGCATTCCCCTGCTCATTGGAGGAGCCACTACCTCGGAAAAACACACGGCGGTAAAGATCGCTCCGGCTTACACTTCAGGGGCCGTACTGCGCGTTTCGGACGCCTCGCGGGCCGTGCCGGAGATTTCCCGGATTTTGAACGCCCGGGAGCGTGCGCAGTACATAGCTGACCTGAAAACGCGCTACGACCGGATCGCTAAAAAATTTCACCAGCAGCAGAAAAAAGGCGGATTGCTTTCCCTTGAGCAGGCACGCGCCAACTGCTTTCGGCCGGACTGGCGCCGATACCAGCCCCCGGCTCCGGCTACGCCCGGCATCAGCGAAATTCAGGAAATCGACATCAGGGAGCTCACCCGGTTTATTGACTGGACGCCGTTTTTTCATGTGTGGCAGCTGAAAGGACGTTTCCCGCAAATATTGGACAGCCCCCAGGTGGGCATGCAGGCTAAAAAAATTTACCAGGACGCCCAGGAACTGTTGGAACGCATCATTCACAGCCGCAGCTTGCACCCCAGTGCGGTGGTCGGCATTTTCCCGGCCAACAGCGTCGGCGACGATATTGAGCTGTACGATGAACCGCTAGGCCACCGGTTGCTCGGCACGGTGCATACTTTGCGTCAGCAACAGGCTAAAGCGCACCGCAGAAAAAATCTGGCTTTAGCGGATTTTATCGTCCCGAAAGAAGTCGGACGAAGGGATTTCCTGGGCATGTTTGTGGTGACCGTACACGGCGCCCAGCAGCTTTGCGAACAATACAAAGCGGACCACGACGATTTTTCGGCGCTCATCGTCAAAGCTCTGGCCGATCGCCTGGCGGAAGCTCTGGCCGAATATGTTCATCTAAAAGTTCGTAGAGAAATTTGGGGCTATGCGGCGGATGAGTCCCTGAGCAATGAAGAGCTGGTACGGGAAAAATACCGTGGCATCCGCCCCGCGCCCGGTTATCCGGCCTGTCCCGATCATTCGGAAAAAGAGACCATTTTTCGGTTGTTACAGGCCACCGACCGCATCGGGGTTCATTTAACCGAAAGCTATGCCATGGATCCGCCATCTTCGGTGTGCGGTTGGTATTTCGCTCATCCCAAAGCCCAGTATTTTAACGTGGGATTCATCGGCAAAGACCAGCTTCTGGATTACGCCCGCAGAAAAGGAATGAGCGCGGAGCGCATGGAAAAAATCCTGTATCCCCATATCGGCTACTAAAACCGTATTTTTTTAGTTCATTTTATCCCTCTTTTTGCCGATAACCATCAAAAACGAAATTTGAAAAAGGATTGATGAAAATGAAGTTTGCCAAGGAACTGGTATTCCAGTACGTTTTTGATTACGGAGACGGTAAGAAAAAAGCGTTCACCATCCGTCTGGACGGACATACGCTGAACTATCTGCCCGATCACGAAGTGCGCCCGACGGAATGGGCGCGGCTCGAAAACCACCAGTGCGAGAATTGCCCGCTGGATAAAATTAAGCACCCTTTTTGCCCCATTGCCCAGAACATTGTTCAGATTCTGGACAGTTTTGATGAAGATTATTCCTACGAGGAATTAATGATCACCGTAAAAACGCCGGCCCGGGATTATTGCGCGCGCACTTCGTTGCAGCGCGGATTAAGCGCCATGCTGGGTATTTACATGGTAAGCAGCGGTTGTCCGATCATGGCGAATCTGAAACCCATGGTGCGCTATCATCTTCCTTTTGCCACTGTGGAAGAAACCGTTTACCGGGCTGCAAGCACCTATCTGCTGGGGCAATATTTTAAATATAAACGAGGCGATACTCCGGATTGGGATCTGCAGGAACTGGTGCGTATCTACGAAGAGGTTCAAAAAGTTAACGTAGCCATGGCTGCCCGTTTGCGCTCCTCCCATGCAAAAGACGCCAATATCAACGCTTTGATCGTTCTGGATGTGTTCGCCAAAGAACTCCCGCAGAACATTGAACACAGTCTGGAGAATTTGTCATATCTGTTTGAAGATCAGTTCTGAGTGGGCGGGTAAACGTTAAACAGGATCAAAGAGGATTAAATAGGGAAAATAAAATGACGGGGCGAGGGCCAAGGAAGTGAAACACCAAATTCCAAATAAGTTCCAATATTAGTTATCAGTAATCAGTTTTCAGTTGTCAGTTTGGAGGGCCAAGAGCCAAGGACCAAGGTGAGCTCCGCAGGAGCGTCATGTTTATAGCCGGGAGTTTCCCCACCATTAAAACCCCGTAGGGGTGAGACGACAATTGAGGGCCAAGGAGGAAACTCCAAGCGCCAAGAGCCAATTTTCAATATAAGTTTTCAGTAATCAGTTGTCAGTTCCCTGTAACGCAGTAACCAATAACCCAATTCCCAATTTCCAGTTTCAGATAAACAATGTTGAATCTTGCCCCGTCCGGGCGGGATGAAGGCTGAATTTTGTATTTTCTTACCCAATACGTCCACCCACGTTTTCTCCTCAAATCTCAATTTTATATTCCTTTTTACAATCAAAAATGATATATTGTCCGGTAGAACCAACCACTGATTGCTTAAACCGAAATCCTATTACTATGGAAAGGCCCATGGAGGAAAAAATTGTCTTAACCTGGCCGTATAAAGACCGCATCATGATTACCGATGATTCGGAAAACAACGGGCGTAGCGGCGAATGGTTCCCGGATCAGACGCTAACAGAAAAGGAGCGGCAACGGCTGTTTCAACCCCGGGTTCTGGAAGTATTTATCCGTTATACCCCCCGGGGTGAAGAGCTGGTAAGTCAATTATCCGATGAAGAAAATTACTTAATCAAGGGAAACAATCTGCTGGCGCTGCATTCCTTGAAACGGGTTTTCTCCGAAAAAATCAAACTGATTTACATCGATCCGCCATACAACACCGGCAAGGGGAGTTTCGGCTATAACGATCGTTTCCGGCACTCCGTCTGGCTGACCTTTATGAAGAACCGACTGGAGGCGGCCAGAGAGCTGCTGAGCAGAGACGGTTCCATCTGGATCAATATCGACGATGAAGAGGCCCATTATCTAAAAGTGCTATGCGACGAAATTTTCGGCAGAGAAAACTTTGTGGCCAATGTCATCTGGCAAAAAAAATTTTCGCCCCAGAACGACGCAAAATACTTTTCCGACAATCACGATCACATTCTCGTGTATGCCAGGAATAAGGCGGTGTGGCGTCCGAATCTGCTAAAGCGCAGCGACAAGGCGCGTTCGCGCTATAAAAATCCGGACAACGACCCGCGCGGGCCGTGGGCTTCAGGCGACTTAACCGTAAAAACCTACAACCCCGAATGCGATTATCCCATCCGTACGCCGGCAGGTAAAGTGATCAGGCCGCCCAAAGGCGTTTGCTGGCGGGTGACCCGGGAACGATTCGCCGAGCTGGCAGCGGACGGCCGCATCTGGTTCGGCAAGGACGGTAAAAACGTGCCGCGCCTTAAGCGCTTTCTATCCGAGGTGAAAGACGGCATGACGCCGCTAACCATCTGGACGCACCAGGAAGTGGGACACAATCAGGAAGCCAAACAGGAACTGCGCAAGGCGCTGAACGACCGGGCGTTTTTTCACACGCCCAAACCGGAACGGCTGCTCAAGCGCATCTTAGAAATCGGCAGTGCGCCCGGCGATTTGGTGATGGACTTTTTTGCCGGCAGCGGCACCACGGCGGCCGTGGCTTTAAAGATGCAGCGTAAATTCATTGCCGTGGAACAGATGGATTACATCCGCAGCCTCACCCGCCAGCGACTGATTAACGTCCTGCGCGGCGAATCGTCGGGTATTTCCGAACGGGTGGGCTGGCAGGGCGGCGGGTCTTTCGTTTACGCGGAGCTGGCGGAATGGAATCGGACGTTGAGCGCCCAGATTTCGCAAACAGCAAATCGCCGTACGCTCCTAAAAATCTTTGACGCGCTGGAAAAAAACTGTGTCGTCCCTTTTTGGGGCAAGGAAATACCGCTTAAAGAGGCACGTTCCCGGTTTGAACAAATGGCGCCGGACGAACAGAGGTCATTTCTACACGCTGCGGCGGAAGGGCACCGCATTTACATTCCCGTTTCGGAAGTGGAAAACCAGCTATTCCAAATTTCGGAAAAGACCATAAATCTGAATAAACAGTTTTATCATCTCGGGTAAAACATGTCGTTAAGAATTCGCTCCACGGAAAATCTGGATCATCCGGTGTGGCAGCGGCTCAAATCCGTTTTTAAGATCGGCGACATACAGGGTCTGCTCCTGAAAGCCACGGACGAGGAACTGATACACTGCACCCGCGCACCCTGCGAACCGATTGACATGGTCTGCCTGGAAGCGGTTGAATACGACCAACGGACGGAATTCTGCACCACGAAAATTTTCAGCGAAAAAGAATGGTTGAAAAAAATTGCCATCGCACGTTTTTTTAATGCCCCCCTGTATTTATTGTCTTACGGTTCCAATGACCGCTACCTGTTTCGCCTGCACAGCGTTTCCTGCGATGCGTCGTATAAACCCATGCTGCGGGAAGTGCGCAAATTTCCGGACGAAGCCGCATTTATCACCTGGTGGGCTACGGTTAAAACCCTGTCACAGACAAAATTCACTGTAGAAGCCAAACCGCGCCAGCGCCTGACCCATTTTGACCGCGTGATCGAAAAACACGGCTTTCAGTGGGGCGGAAATATCGACGGTTTTATAATGGCTTCACACCCTCCTTACGTGCGCGCCATTATCGAAGTGCGTCAGACGCGCCGCCGGACGGTGACGGACTATGATCCGGCCAGATATTTTTCTGGCACGGCCAAAAAAGGCGGCGATTTCAAAACATGGCTGCCGCTGGTCTATCTGAAAAAAACGTTTGATTTGCCGCTGGTTTTAATTACCCTGAGCGCTAAAGAACGACGTGCCTTTGGCTTTGCGGAAGTGGTTTCTCTGAATTACAAAAAATTATTCTATGCGGACGAGCGACCGCCAACGCAAAATATTACCGAACATATCAAAGTATTTCAGAAATGGATGCAAACAATAACCAATCAGAATGAAGAAAAAAAGCAGCATGGGGTTTAAAAAGAATTTAAAAACTTCGCGCAGCGTTCGTAAAGACTGCTTATGTTCATGCGAACAATTTTTCCGGTGATAGCTGTAAAATCTTCTATAGGAATGCCGCTCCCTGCCCACTAACAGCTTCCGTTTTACGTTGAAACGCCGGGCAAAAAATTCCCACACCTAAAAAGTACCAGCCACAATATTTATTAGCCTTATACCAGATAGTTTTTATTTGCTAATGTTTTTTATTGTTCTAAATC
>CAZJNP010000054.1:0-11652 GCA_964547355.1 uncultured Calditrichaceae bacterium | reverse complement strand
GTTTTGAAACGGGTATCGACATATCAGAATATGCCTGTTTGTATTTTGATGGTAGTTTAAAATGAAAAGCAAATCCTATCCTATGCGTCGCGCCCAAATCCGAATGTTGATAGAATGCATAGTTGATGATATACTGTTCCTGAAGATTCATCCCAAAACCAACAGACGGAGAAAAAAACTTTTCTTTATTAATGATGCTGTTGCCAACCCTCAATGTAAACAGAGGGGAGGCATGGAACTCCACACCAACATTAAATGCGATATCATTGTCTTTACGTTTAACTGCATCCATTGCGAGAATCATTCTGTTTTGCATTAAACGATAGGCAAAACCTGTTCTAAAAGTAAGAGGCAGACTCTGAGATTGTACGTCATAGCGGATTTCATTGCCAAAATTCTGGACGGCCATTCCTAACGAGAGTCCCCTTATTAAAGTATGCATATAAATTCCGGCATCCAGCGCCAACCCACTCGCTTTATAATCAGCCAGATTATCCTGGAAGTATTTGATTCCAACACCGCCATAAAAAGAAGGCAGAAACTTATAGGCCATGTTCAATGCGGCAATAGAGCTGGAAACCGACAACATTTCCGTTTCCTGGCCTAAATAGTTTTTCCCTTGAATTTGTGGCATCCACATATGCGATAAACTGAAGGCGACGCCGAATTTTCTATCAAAATTATAAGCAAACGCCAGGTTGTCCATTGAGATGTCTTCAAACCATTTCGTATGGTTTAGCGCAAGTGCTCCCCGTTTTAGCATGGCTAAACCGGCCGGATTAAAAAACACCGCATTTTCATCATCAGCCAGACCAGTAAAGGCGCTCGACATTCCGGATGCCCGGACGCTTAAGTCCGTCCTTAAAAAAAGGTTACTCGTTCTTCCCGCATTTGGAGAAATATATTGAGCTTGCGTTTTACTGCAAAATATGAAGATCACGGTTAACAAAATAGAGATATATTTCATTGTCTCTTCTTTAATTTTATTTAACTTTTTTATCTAAATTAATTAATGTTTGAAAATTGCAAATAATATGCCATCTCGCGGAGTCAGATTTTTAACATCTTAGCCCTACAACCAGAATGAAATCTGTAATGCCCTGTAAAATAATTTCACATGATTGGTTGTCCCTTTCCTTTATGAAAACAGATAATAGCCCAAGGCGGAATTCAGAGATTTAAAATGCACCAGCATATTGGTATAGCTCGCATTTGCTAACGGACAGGCGCATTCCTGATTTTTAATGCTCCTTCTAATTTTTAGTGCTTGGGGACTATTCCAGACCCGCTGAAAATCATAATCATAATCCCGCAAATTCCCCATAGAATCCGCACGGACACAACACGGCCACACCTCACCATCCGGTGAAATCTGCGCAGACGCTACCCCGGCATAGCATGGGATCACTTGACGGGGCTCCCTTAAATATTCCTTCACCATCTGATAATACTCAAACCGGAAGGCCCGTGCCACTTTGGCTACACCCACCTGCTTCTGTTTTTTCATTTCGGAAATTAGAAAATCTATGGCATCTGAATACGAATCGTAATCAGGAGTAATCGGTTCTCCGATGGTATTCAACTCTACGCGTTCTTCCGCAATCTCAGTAATATACGAATCCGGTTCCCATTTTAACAACTCTTTATAAATTTCGGGAAAACGCCGGACATTAAACTTAGATATAACGGTATGAATACCAATCGTAAAATTTGGATATCTGCGCAATTTTTTCAGTTGTTCATACGTTTTTAGCGCGCGCTCCCAATTCCCCGGGAAACCGCGAATCCGATCATGCTCTGCTCCGATCTCGTCCAAACTTAAGTTAATAATGATATCGGTGTCCCGGGCGTAGCTCACAATTTGTTCAACTTTTTCCGGAATAATTTTATACAAGCTGCCATTTGTTGGGATGTTTATAATCCCGGGTTTGCAATAGTCATAAGCTGCCTTGCAGATTTCCACGATATCTTTACGAAGAAACGGTTCTCCACCGCTCATGGTAAACCAGTAAGGCGCTTTGCCCAAAGAAGCAAAGGTTCGTTTATATTCCTCTAAAGTAAAATTTTTTACTTTTTTCTCATATACATTACAGGTCATGCACCGGGAATTGCAGGAATACAACAAACTAACCGTCAGATTAATCGGTAACGGCGCTGAGCCTTTTAATCTGCGGTAATACCAGCGATATTTAGGTAGCCGGGATAACAGATTTATTTTTTTAATATGTTTAACATTCATAAAAAATCATTTCAAAAGGGTCATTCTCCGAACCAGAAATTTGCCTCCGGCACGTAATCCAAACACATAATTCCCGGAAGAAACTTCACGTCCCTGGTCATTTTTACCATCCCAAACCAAGCGATACTTTCCTGGAGCTAATTCTCCCTCGAACAGAGTCCTTACTCTTTGACCGTTGATATTATAAATATCTACCCTAACCGGTAGAATGTCATCTCCCGAATTTTTCTCAGGGATGGAAAATTCAATATTTGTGGTAGCGTTAAATGGGTTCGGAAAATTATTAGCAAGGGCTAACCGGGTTGGAAGAGCACCGTCCACCAACCGGGAAATATCAGAGGGAATAAAGTCCACATTGAAACGACGGGCTTCGGATTTTATCCCGCCCAAATTGACGTCATACAATATATAGGAATATGTCTGGCCTGAAATGACGTCAAAATCCGAGTAATGATAAGTTCTGCCGGCACTGGAATAACCCATTCCTCTCAAATCATTGTTTGTTTGATATGACGTTAACCGTTTGTATTCGCTGTCCCCGTCTTTTTTGCGCCAGATTTCAAAGCCCAAATTCGCCACTTCGCTGCCGGTGGTCCAGCAAAGATAAATATGATCACTGTTAATCTGAGCATACGCATCGACTAACCGGACAGGTAACGGATTATCGCCGCTAACGGAGCCCAGGGTAAAAAGAGAAAATTTCTTCAGTTCCGAGCTGATTCCGCTTACCCGGATAAAATCGTCTGCAGGAAAAACCTGCTGAGCGGTCGGCGCAAGCACCACCCATTCGCCGTTTGCACCGCTGTTTTCATCCCAGTAACAAATCCGCAGATCGTTCTCATTGGTGATATTTGACCATTCGGAAATTCCGGAATAATAAAAATCAATGGTCGCCGAATAGGTGGAAGCATGACTAACGATGGTGTAATATCCTTTGGCGGCGATGTGATCCAGCCCGATTTCCAGCTGGGTTGTGTGGCGGTTCCGGCCATGATTAAAGAAAACGGAAGTCATACCGCCAGAATAACCGCTGGCAAAATCAATGATTACTTTAGCATTGTTAAAAGATTCTGCTGCCGGGTCTCCAGCGGCAATGGTACGTTCTTCGGACAAATCGTTTTCCCACCAGGCCACCTGCCCGGCAACCGTCCCGCCGGTTTCTATTTTATCCTGGGCAGTAGCGACGACATCCATATCACCGTCACCATCCAGGTCGGAAGGGGTCACGTAGTAAGCGTAAGTAAAATCGGTACTCAGATCATGTTCCGTAAAATTCAGACTGCCATCGTTTTCAAACCAGGCAACCGTATTATCATTATCGGCACAGGTTAAAACATCCATATCGGCGTCTCCGTCCATATCGGCGGCCGCCACATGGCGCGGATAACTGACACCAGTAGCTATGGTATGAATGCTGCTGCCGAAATTTCCCGAACCGTCGTTGGCCCACCAATCAAAAGTCTGCGCCTTCCAACCGGCGCCGATAATATCCTGATCGCCGTCGTCGTCCATATCAGCCGCATCGAGACCGATGCCGCCGTAAGAGGTTTTAATGATTTCGGATAACGACCAGGAATTACCAGTTCCCTGTGCCCACCAGCGGACGTCTTCATCCGTAACCGGCACCGGATTGGTGTAATCCAGCCAGCTGTCCGCACAAATATCCAGATCGGAATCGCCGTCAAAATCAGCCACAGCAATTCCGCTGGGCGTGGGATAGTTAATAATATTGTATTCCGTAAAAGCCGGACTCGCCTGACCGTCGTTTTCGAACCAGCGGATATAATCGTCTGCCGAATTTCCACCATCGGCCGCATCACCGTAACCGTCCAATATATCCGGGATGCCGTCGTTGTTAACATCTAAAATGTGCACTTCATAATTCAAAGGAGCCCCGGCACCTAAGGGATACCGCGCCCATTCCTGATTATATCCAGTTGTGGGATTTTCAAACCACACCAACGAACTATCGTAGTTTCTGTTACCCACTGCCAGATCGGGGAAGCCGTCGCTGTTCAGATCCCCCACACCAATACCGCGGGCCTCTAAAAATTTGTATGCAATAACATATTCCGTAAACACCTGATTTCCATCGTTTAAATAGAGCAGAACATTGGGCTTGGCAGGGTCCTCAACTCCGCTGCTGCCTTCAGGATTGGCCGTGCAGACCACATCCATGAATCCGTCCTGATTAATATCCGCCACCACATGTTTTTTGGCTTTTTCAATACTATCGCTAATCACATGCTTGGTCCAGGTGATGGGGTCTTGGGCTAATCCGATTTTCAGCATTATAAAAATAATCAGTAACCGTAACTTCATATATTTTCCCTGTTAACTCACCAAATCGTCAGATGATTAAAAAACCTATTAAAACCGTAGTATAGAGTTCGGAACAATTCCCGTATCGTTTAGGCGGAACAAAGCGAAATTTACGCCTTTTTTTCGATTTTACCGTGATTCAGTTAACACACAATATATTGACAGCCACAATAAGACCCATGATGCCGCAAGCCAATCAACCCGGAAGGATTCAAGATCAATAGTACATCCGAGTGCGGGCATAAAAAAGGGGTGCCGATGCTATCCTGCCAAGGATGGAAGGTGCAATGCCGCTTGAACTAAAACCACTCTCCGCGGCTGCTTGCTGATTTAGCTGGATGTTGTGCTTACCCGCGGTTATTCATAATTTATCCACTTCGCGGCTAATGCTATATGTGATTCTTCATTTTTTGCTAGTTGTTCATACCCTTGCGTTTTTATTTTACGCCTGTACGACTTTCGATAAACATGTATGAACTGTGGGAGCTTGTTTCGTCCACCTGTATTTCAACGACCCAAAAATACAACCTTCCAAAACAGAGGATTAAACCACACCCAACGACTTAATTACCGTCCGTACAGGGCAGCAAACAGGTTGGCGGCCGGACGGTATTTTGCGCTGATCTTAAAAATCCGGGACGCGTTTTTTTCATGCGACAAAAGCCCGGCTAACACAGCAGAATACTGAAATCCGGGCAGTAACGTTTTGCGCCACCAGCGCTCATAATCCTTTAAACCTATTTTTGATATATCGTGATCGGCTAACGCCCGGGTTGCTACCTGTGCGGCCTTTTTAGCGCTCAAAACCGCCCAGTAAATACCGCCACCCGTAAGCGGATTGATAAAGGCGGCCGCATCTCCAATCAACAGGACCCCATCAGCCGTACGGACTCCTGTCAACGTACCAAGAGGCATGGGTGCGCCCCGTAACGGTCCAATGGGCTGTGCTCCCTGTAAATACGGTTTAAGCGCATTATTCGAATCGATGATTTCATAAAAAATTTTTTGTAACCATCCGGGTTCTTTTTTCCCTTTTCGACGTGTCATAATTCCTACGTTTGCTGTTTGCGTCGAGACAGGAAAAATCCAGACATACCCCGGCAAAATCCGTTTATCATAAAAAATACGAATGACGTCACCGAAATGATTTCCTTTAAAGTAGCCGCGCAGACCGTCAAAATGATGCTGTGGGGCTCTTTTTAACAAACCAGCCAAGCGGGCGACCCGGGAATTACCGCCATCCGCGCCGATCACCAATTGGGCACGAATAGTACGTCGCCGGCCGGTCTTTTTATCCTTGAGCGTTAACGCGAAAAAGTCGGCTTCTTTTTTCATCGCAAGAAGTTGATGCCCCTGAAACACGGCATCGCTGACCTGTGCGGCTTTCCGAAAAAGAAGATTGTCAAAGTGTTTTCTTGGGATGCACCCGTTCTTTCCGGCGCTCCGGGAATCGTCTTCAAAGACAAGCAAATCCCCGGAAGGACCGTAAATTTCCATGCGGCTGACCTGTTGGCCGTTTTCAAACAGCTCCTGTTCAGAAATTCCCAGTTCGTTCAGCAAGCGCACCGTTTTGAAAGGAATGCCGTCGCCACAGGCCTTATCGCGCGGGAAAAAAGCCTTATCAATTAGCGCTACGCGCACGCCATGCTGCTTTAAATAAAGCGCGGCAGAGGAGCCGGCAGGACCGGCGCCAACGACCGCGACCGAAAATCGGTCATCCATTGCTCAAAAACCGAAAAATTTTACCGAATAAACCGCGATCCCGGAATATTAATGTCAATAAGTAAATCATGATACTCAGGCCTACTTTAAGAATCAGATTCAAAACAAGATTCGCATGGTCAAGAAACCAATGTTGCATAGCCAAAACTGCCGCTAAAAAAAGTCCCACACCTATGGCTGGGGTGACAAGCTTTTCTAAAAAAGAATGCAGCGGTAAATCGATTGACTTGCGCGCAACGATGTTTCCTATAATCAGGAAGATGCCGCTATTTAATGTGACCGCCGCTGCTACTGCCTCCAATCCATATGAGGAAGCCGTAAGAATCAGCGGCACAAGCGTCGCAAAAAAGAACAGATTAATCTTAAATTCGCTTTGTGGATTTCCCTTCGATAAAAAGATGACGCTGTTCATAATCCAATATGACCGGAATAATCCGGCCCATGTCAAAATTTGCAACGGTACAATGGCCGGCTGCCACTTAGGACCGTAAAAAAGAAGTACCAGCTCTGGAGCTACCAACCAGATTCCGGCGAAAATGGGCAGCAAAATCAAAGAAAGATAATACACCGTGTCCAGAAAAAGTGTGTGGTAATTTTCGCGGTCATTTTGAATGCGCGACAGTGCCGGAAACATCACCCGTAACACATTTTTGGAAATGCGCTGTACCGGAAATTCCACCAACTGATAGGCAAGCGAATAATAACCCAGCATTTTCACCCCTAACAGCTTTCCGATCAAAAACGTGGGTGTGTTATTATTAACATACGAAACCGTACGGGAGCCGGCCACGTTTCCGCCAAAAATGAACAGACTCTTTAGCACCGAAAAATCAAATCCGTGTTTCGGGCGCCACGGCGCAAAAATATTCAACAGTATGCTTAAAATAAACTGCTCGGAAAGCATGGCAAACACAAAGCTCCACACGCTCTGCGTTTTCCAGGCGATCGTGATCGCCACTATTCCGAAGCCCATTGACGCCACCATCTGCGCGATTCCTAACTGCTTAAAACGCATGGCACGATTGATCTTTACCCTGGGAATGGCCGCAAAAGCGTTAAAAAAGAAAACCAGCGTCAGTAAACGAATAATAGGCGTTAACTCGGCATAACCGAAATAGTCAGCAATCAGAGGCGCCGTCCCAATAAACAGCGCAGCCAAAACCGTAGAAGACAGCAGAAAAAGAAAAAACGCAGAAGCATATTCCGTTTCTGCGACTTCTTCTTTTTGGATCAAGGCCGTGTTCAACCCGAAATCGAAGATGATCAGCGTAAATTGAATAAAAATGGCGGCAATGCCGATGATTCCGAAGTCCTGAGGTATCAACAACCGCGCCAGGACAACCGTGGTAAAAAACTGAAAAATGCGAATGAACACCTCGGACAAGCCCTGCCACTTGATCCCATGGGAAGACTTATGCCGTATTTCCTGATAAGAAGCGTTGTTTTTTTCCATGGCGGGCTATTCAAAAATCCGTTCGGGTTGAAATTTTTTCTTTTGATTGATCAGTTTACGGGAAAGCTTTTTCAATCGTTCGATCCGGTCGGCGTCGTAAAGCAAATCATTAATCGTCTCAAACAAATGCTGTTTATCCAGTTGCACGCTATATCCGGCCAACATGGTGTACCTGCCGTACGGCCAGGTAAACTCCAGTGGTTCAAGGGGGCGCTGGGTTGGCATGATAACGGCACCAATCCCTAATTTCTCCAGTCTACGCCCGTTGCCTTCCTGCTCCGAATGGGAGGGAATGACGATCGATGGCTTGGAAAATAAAACCGTTTCCATGGTGGTGTTGTACCCGCCGTGATGAATAACCAGATCGCTTTGCCTGATGGCCGATACACCGTCAATCCAGTCAACGACCTGAATATTGACGTACCGTTGGGCATATTTTTTGGCGGGCACGCGGTTGCCGGTAGAGATAAGCACCCGAAATTCGCTGCGATCAAAGATTTGCACCATGCGTTCGAAAAAAGCTTCTTCCTGCCCGCGCTGCGCCCCTCCGCCGATGGAAATGTAAATTTTAAGATCGGGTGTTTCCATTTGGAAAAAAGGGATGGGGCGCAAAGAAGGCGTTTCGTTTGCAAACGCACCGCTAAAAAAAGTGTCTTTCCGCCCTCTGCCGACCGGTTCAATGTCCCGGATAGCCGGGATGAGATAGTAATCGCCTGTAAACAAATCTTCCACTTTGGACATATCGCTCAGTCCTAAGTCCGCCACAACCGGTCGGAAAGGCTCCAGCGCGTCGGGTTCTTTGATTTGTGGCGCGGCTTTTTTCCACCACATGAAATCCGGGCCGGGTGCGTAGCCAATTTTTCTGGTGATTTGCACTACAGGAATTTGATGTTTCCGGCCCAATAAAAAAGCAAGAAAATGCCCGTCGCCGGCCAAAATATCGGGTTTGAAGGCATCAACAATTTTGCTGAGTTCTTTTAAACGATATCGAACGATTTTAGGGCTGAGATATTCGTCGCGGGGCACCTGAAAAGCCAGGCTGGAAAATTCCACAAAACTGGGTTGTTGTTTGACTTTTGTTTCCAGCCTTAATTGCGGATTATACGGTTTTCTAAATTGGTATTTTACCAGACGTTCTTTACTGGTATTGTGTAAATAGGTCTGGATAAAAGATTGTTTATATTGCGCATAATGCTTTGCTTCCAGCACCACAGCACATTGGTACCCTAACTGATCCAATTGATGGGCCAGATAAAAAGAACGGGTCACATGCCCCCTGCCGCCGCCGTGGTCTCCCGGCAAAAAGAGAACTCGTTTCAATTCAGCGATCCTTATTTCGTTAACAGTTCAACCAAACCTGCGTTTCCGTCTATCCGAACGGATTGCCCTGTTTTAATTTTTGTGCACGCATCCGGCACAGCCGCCACCATCGGAATGCCGTATTCCCGTGCAATGATTGCCGCATGGGACAGTGCGCCGCCTATTTCAGTAACAATGCCGCCGGCCAATAAAAATAATGGCGCCCATCCGGGATTCGTGGAACGGGTAATTAAAATATCTCCTTGCTGCATACGGTTAAATTCTTCCGGGCTTAAAATGACCTTAGCGCTTCCCTGGGCAAATCCGGCGCTGCATCCGATTCCAGTTAATCCTGTGGCAGTTTTTTCCCTGTCATCATTAACCGGTAGCCAGCGGTCTCCAATGCGCCGCATTTGTTTGGGATGAAAGGCGCGCTCAAACCCAACCCGTTCTTGTTTACGCTTCCGGATGCGTTGTGCGTATTCTTCTGTCAGCGGGTCTCCGGATAGTATTTTTTCGATCTCCAACCAGTTGAAGAAAAAAATATCTTCGCTTTTCTTTAATCTCCCCTGCTCCACCCACTTACGACCAAGAGAATTTAAATATTTTTTTAATTCACTGTGCGTTTTTAAGAGCAGTTGTTTCAGCTCTTCGCGCTGCCGGGCATAAAATTGCGTTTTTTTCAGCAAATAATCAAACACCTTCCGTTCAAAAATCGGCAGAACCTGGCGTACGTTCCGGATTTTTTCTTCACGGATGGCAGAAATTTTATCGTGTTTTGCTAGCGGGTCTTCTTTATCATCCATCTGCACATAACTTTTTAGCACCAGGTAAGTGTACGCCTTATCTTCCCACCAGCGCGGATAATACAACTCAAACTCGTGGAGCGCGCCATGTCCGTGGCGCGTAAAATATTCATCCAGCTTGCTAAGAATGATTTTTCCGTGCGCGTCCTGTGCTAAGAGATTTTCAATTTCACCCACATCATCTGACTGCCGCAACGCCTCAAGTGTGGTCGGATAGCGTTTGATCATGCGGGCGATCTGCCACAGGGCACGCGCATTCTGGGCGCTGACCAGACCGCTTGTACCGCTTAAAAAATCGTCCACCTGAAAATTTCTGAGGGGTTGTATCCATTGTTCGGTAATCTTTTTTAACAGTTGATAAAACACCTCGGCAAAAATCGTCCCGCTGATATGCAAGGCCATGGTGCGTTTTTGGTAGTCAATAATCGCCTGCATTTTTTGCAGCCTGTGGGCATCGTCTTGCTCGCTCCGCCATCGTAGGTCGGCAAGCTCCGGTTCCGCTGTTTCGAGATGTTTTACGATTCTACGTGGCAGCGAAACATTCAGCGCCAGAATGGCAAAAAAGCTACGGATAAGCTGAATCAATTGGGGTAAGACGGGAACTTTGCCGATCACTCCCCGGGTTTTGCCAAATTGCTTCAGACTTTGACGAATGTAAAAACGCTGCAACAATTGTTCGAATGCCGTGCGGTTGAAATAAACTTTGCCTTTATACGTGTCAAAGAGCTTTACCCCGTTCGGCAGATTCAGTGCAATTTTTTTCAGGAACCAGCGGAAGCCCTCATTGGTTACGGGATCCAGAATGCTCCAGCTAAAGGGGGTAACGATATCGGGAATCACTTCGCCCACGTTTTCATCCGTCCACAGTTCCGGTTGCCGGGCACTCAGCACGTGTGTGGTTATGGGACGCGCCTGTAAAAAATATACCGCACCATCCCTTACCGCCCATTCCACATCTACCGCGTATCCAAACTTTTTTTCGATGGAAATGATCTGAGCAGTCAGGTCTTTCAAAATATCGGGAATCGGTTGGCCCGTGTTTGTTTTTAGCGCGCCGCTTTCTTGATGGATCGTAATCTGCACCGGCGTCTGTTCCCCGCCCACCAGCTTTTCCCCCTGCCCGGCCACATATTCCAGCACCAGTTCCTGAGGATCGCCGCTTACGGGATTGACGCTAAAAGCCACCCCGGCCCAGTCCGGCTGCACCATTTCCTGCAGCACAACTGCCATGGCCGTTTTTTGAAAATCGATTTTGTTTTCACGGTAGTAACTCAACGCTTCACGGTTCCACAGGGAAGCCCACACGTTTTTCACGGCCTGCTCCACACTGGCCGGCGCACAGTCCACATTAAGCACAGTGCGGTACTGCCCGGCAAAGGAATGGTTCTTAGCGTCTTCCAGTAAACCCGATGAACGGACGGCCAATTTTTGGACGCCGGACTCTTGAAAACGCCGGCAGGCCAATGCGATTTCCTCTGCCAGGGACGCGGGCATTTTTCCGTTTAATATGTGCTGCTGCCAGGTTTGGATTTGCTCATCCAAAGGATGGAATGTTTCTTTGGAAAACGCGTTAAACCGTAAGAACTCCGTGAATGCTTGAGAAGTAAGAAAAATAGTGGCGGGAACCGGAAATCCATAAGCGTTTAATTTGCATAGTAAAAACCCCTTATTGCCCACTTCCTGCGGCGAGACTTTTTCCGATATCTGTTTGAGATATGTTGGCATATTATTTTATAACCGCGATCGGTTTTGCTTTTTGTCTTTTCTAAAAAAATATTTTTTTTGAACCAGGTCTTCAGGCGCTTTCAGCC
>CAZJNP010000053.1:0-11698 GCA_964547355.1 uncultured Calditrichaceae bacterium | reverse complement strand
GTTCTGAATGGGTAAAAATTGTTGTATTAAATATAATGGGGCAAAAAGTTAGAACATTAATCAACCGAAATTTCATTGCAGGGAAACATTCGGTACATTTTGACGGTTGGAAATTGGCTTCAGGTATTTATTTTTATAGAATTGAAACAGAAAATTTTACGGATATAAAAAAAATGGTTCTAATTAAATAAACCTCATTGAACAATTGTATTGAAGAATAACACAGCACTGCATCTGACCGAAAAACGGGGCCAATGAACTTCCAGCTTTAGCCGAATACATGCCCCGCGTTTTTCGGTTAGGTGAGCTTAATCGATAGCTAAATCCGCTCTTTGCATTAAAGGCCATCCACCATACGCAGCTATTAAACCTGAGCCTATCGTTTCCTTCTCTCAGTTGGCAGCATCTTTAACGCTTCCTTTCCGGATAATCTGAATGCCCGACCCGATAGGTTACGCTCCGGCGATTGCATTCAACAAAAATCGCTATTGGCCTTTTATCGCGCTTCCAGTTTCATTTCCGTTTCGTGCGTTTTGCCGTCCCGCTCAAATTTCACTTTCACCACATCCCCGGGGTTAAACGCCTTTAACGCCGCGCTGTAAGCCTGTAACGTGCCGACTGGTTTGCCTGCCAGTTCGATGATCACGTCCCCGGCTTGCAATCCGGCCTTTTGAGCCGGCGAGTCCGGACGTACGCTCTGAATTTTAACACCCTGCCCGTGATAGGAAAAATCAGGCATGGTACCGGTGGACACCTTGCGCTGTCCCTTCCCCACCGGATGTCCGATCCGGGGCGCCCCTTTTTTACCGCTGAACGTCAGCGGCTTTTCCCGTTCGGCCAGGTAAGCGATGGCTTCTTTGGTCAGGGTGGCGATTTTCACCAGCCCCTGGGCATCAATTTTATCCCAGGTGTCGGCGGGGCGGTGGTAATCTTGATGCGGGCCGGAAAAAATCTGCACTGCCGGAATGCCGTGCCGCACAAAACTGACCTGATCGCTGCCGTCCAACTGCTGGGTGACCATCTCCGTCTGTACTCCGGTTACATACCCGACCCCCATAAACAGGAACGGCCATTCCCGGGCGCTGGAGCTATTCAGGATCAACACCTTTCTACCGTTCAGGCGTCCCACTGTATCCAGATTCAGCACGCCGGTCATTTTTTTAGCGGGAAAACGGCGATAATGCCCGATAAAATACTGCGATCCTTTTAAACCGCTTTCTTCGGCGGTAAACGCCGCAAAAATCACCGTGCGTTCCGGTTTAAACGAAGGCCCCAAAACACGCGCCAGTTCCAGCAGTACGGCCACCCCGCTGGCGTTGTCATCTGCACCGGGATGGATTTTACCCTCGTCGCCTTTGTGCACATCCGGCCAACCCAATCCAAGATGATCATAATGAGCGCACACCAGTACCGATTCTCCGGCGTATTTGGGATTGGTCCCCGGGATGATGCCGATGATATTTTTAACCGGCGCCTTTTCACCTTTGGCGTTAACGGTTTCCGTCCAGGTCTGGAAATAGCTGCCGTCGTCCGCGCCCGGCTGCAATCCGGCCTTTTTAAACTGTTCTGCGATGTACCTGGCCGCCTGCTCGATTCCGGCAGTACCCAATCCGCGACCCTGCAACGCCTCGCTGGAAAGAAACTTCACGTCTTGCAGCATGCGGTCGGCAGAAAACAAGGGCGCCAGGTTGGCCAAAGGCGGGCGTTTGGGCAAATCCTGTTTAAAAACCTCCGGCAGCGTGCCGTCGGGCAAAGGAATGATTTTGCGCATGGGCGAGTGCACCGCGGCCCACTGCCCTTTAGCGATATTGGACGGCTCGTCCCCGGTGAAGGCCAGATAACTGTACTTGCCGTAATGGGGCAGTTTACGGGCCAATCCGGCCACCGCCTGTGCATTTCCCACGGTTAACCAGACCGCCACCATGCGCGGATTTTTTGGATGCCGCACGCTGACGATAAAACTGTTGTTCTGGTACGGTAATTCCGTTTTGCCCAGGCGGACAAAATCCCTACCTATTTCCGCGTTGTAATCCTTAAGCGGTGCTTTAATCACTTTATCAAGATACGGGTTTGTACGGCCAAAAATCCACACGGCGCGGTCCGCAGGCAGTTCCGTGACTTCTCCGGCCTTTTTAATCTGAATATCTTTGGAGCCGTCCCGGGACCAGGTTTGCGCCAGTTTCTGGTACGGTGCGTTTTCCGGACTGTCCTGGTCGGGCAGAATGATCAGAACGCGGGGCGCACCAAAAATTTTTGACAGTGCCGGCGGAATTTCGTTGTAATGCAGGCGACGGAAAACATGAAACTGAGGATCCACCTGAACCATGGCCGGCCGCTGATCAAAAGTAAAGGAATAGGTCTGCCGGCGGTTGTTCAAGCGCACCTTTTCCGTTTTGACTGCCTCTTTAAACGATACCGCTATCGGAACGCTCAGGTCAAACGGTGCCTCATCCTGAATCTGGCTCAGGGTAAAAGAAAGGACATATTTTTCTCCCTTCGTCTGCACCCGCACATCCGAAAGCTGTAATTCCGGCGCGCCGGTGCGGTTTATCCATTGATCAAAAAAGGAGCGATAATTGTTACCGGAAACCGCTTCGAAAGCCACCCGCAGATCGTCGAACGATGCTTTCTTAAATTTATTGTCATGGTAAAATTTCTGAATCGCCTGAACAAATGGTTTGTCGCCCACATCTTCGCGCAGCATATCCCAGATCATCATGCACTTGCCATAGCCGATGGCCTCGGACGAAGCGTCGTGGCGCGAGAGAAATTTGTTCAACGGAAAATCGTTTTGAGGATTGACATAGTCCGTGAATTTTTGCAGGGTCGATCGGCGGTAATCTGCCCCCTGCCCGCGCTGCTCTTTGATCAAATGATCGGCCATATAAACCGTTAAACCTTCGCACCAGTTGCCCTTGCTAAAATCTACGTAAACGCTGTTGCCCCACCAGTTGTGCAGCAGCTCATGGGGATAAGAGGAATGCAGGATGAACGGAAAGCGGATCACCTGCGGTCCCAGGAGGGTAAAAGAGGGCATGCCGTAACCGGTTTCCCAGAAGTTTTCTACCAGAGCAAATTTCCAGAAAGGATAGGGTCCGATGAGCTGGCGGTACATTTCCAGATATTGTCCGGTGGTTTCCAGATATTTCCCGGCCAAGGCTTCGTCCGGCGTACGCAGAAAGGCCATCACCTGCACATTGCCCACTTTTCGGCTGAATTCATGAAATTTAGCAGCGATTAAAAAGACTTCTTCCATGGGCGCCTTGCACAGCCAGGTGGTCACCCGCTGCCCGTTCTCTGTTTTATGAACGGTGCGCCGTCCCTGACTGACCACATCCCAATCCTGCGGTAAGCGGGTGGTCAAACGAAAGGTGAACAACTGGTCTCCGAACCAGGGAATCCAGTCGCTGGAACCAGCCAGATAAACGCCCTGCTCAGAGATAATGCCCGGCGAGGTGCTAAAACCGCGGGCGTACTCCTGCCCCAACTGCTTAATTTCATTGTAAATCTTTCCGGAATACGTTAAAACGACCGTCGTTTCGCCCTGGGGCGGATTTTTAAATTCCAAGGCATATTTGTTTTGTTTGATGCGGTTGGCTACCTCTGGCGCTTCCATATCCATTCCGGCGTCCTGCGCCCGCACGTCTGTTTCGATCAGCTTGACCTGAATATCAGGATCGCCGGAGCGCACCGTTAATTCTTTATTCAGTAAAAATTCCCATTTGTCCGGCAATTGTTCCGCCGGAAAAGTGATGCTATCGACCACCTGAACGGATTGATCCTGCGGCGTTACCCGCACATTTAATTTGTGAAAAATCGTTGCGTCCTGCCCGAATACGCTTTGCAGCAGGAAAAGAAACAGCCCAAAAACAAAAGCAATGGCTTTCATAATAACCTCGAAAATTGATTTGGTTTATCGCCTAAATAAAAGACGTTGTGTTTTCATCAGGAAACGTTATGGCGTGCCCAAACACGATCCTCGTCAACCTGCGACTTACCGCACAATAATCTGAACCGGATTCTGCACCTTCATGTACTTCCTGGCAACCTGCAAAACTTCCGCTAAGGTCACCTTTCTCAGATCGTTCAGGAATTGTTCGTCATACAGAATATCGTCGTGAAAATAATAAGACGTGCCCAGATAATAGGCCTGATTGATGCTGGACAGCCGCCGGAACATCATGCGCCCTAAATACATGTTGATCGATTTTTGCAGGTCGCTTTCTTTCACGTCCTCCAGCATTTTCAGCTCAAAAAAACGGGGATATTGCGGCACCAGTTTGTCCACATTTTGGGGTCGCGTGCCCTGCCGGATAAAAAACAGAGCCCGGTTTTCACTCAGTTCAATTCCGGCGCTCATATGATAAGCCATACCCTGTTTTTCGCGAATGTCGAAAATGATTTTGTCCCGCAGAATCAGCGACAGAGCTTTTAAGGCGGGTTTATCCAGCGGATCTATTTTTTTGGCGAATCCCCAGAACAGGTACGACCGGCTGCCGCCGCCGTTTTCTTCGATGGTTACCGGGGCATCGTGCAGTTTAATGGTTTGCGTGATTGCCGGCGGTTCCTTTGTCAAAGCATGCCCTTTGAACCCGGAGAACAATGCGTTCATCTGATCCACCGCGGCAGGAGACACCACGGAGATAACCATATTCCCCGGCTGAAAATATTCCTGCGCAAATTTCAACAGCGTTTGATAATCCAATGGTTCCGGGCCCTGCGGATAGGGCGAAGATTCGTACACTTCCTGTCCGTAAAGTTCTTCGAACCGCTTTTTGGCCGGATCGCTGCCCCGGCGCATCATAGGGTTCTTCCCGCCCAGTTTGGCCATGGCCTTCTTGAATTCTTTTTCAGTCGGCGTAAAATGCAACATCTGCTCATTCAGATAAGCGACCATTCCCGGAATATCGTCATCCAGACCTTCTGCCCGGATGTAACCGAAGTCGGGATGCAGGTAGATATCGTCCATGGGAAAATAAGGATTGTCGTTCACTTTAAACGTTAACCCGAAGCGGTTGCTCATTTTTTGATTTTGCTCGGAATTTAATCTTTGGCCGAAACAGTCGTGCAGAATTTTTGCCGCATCTTTTCCGTACTCAGATTCAAACATGGCTTTATGTTTAAACAGGTAGTGAATCGCCACCAGATGGTTGGCTGCGTTTTGTTTTACAATCAATGTTGGACCACCTTTTTGAGCCGGGAACAGTTTAACCGGGGTAGCAGAAATTTCTTCCTTATTCTCTTTTTGCTTCAACGGAGTCTGGATCAATACCACAGGCTCGGAATCGACTTTAAACGCAGCCAGATTCTGAGCCGCTTGATAAAATTTTTCTTTTCCGTAGGAGCTCAACACCGTTTCAAAACCGTCAACGGCGATATCGTGCGCATTGTAAATGCCGAACATATGCGGTTTTTCCAGATTCTTCAGAAACGAAGTGCGTGCTTTATTTGCTTCCGTTTCAATCCCTTCCTTACTGTAGCTAAAATCCGCTTCCGACAGCGCTTGTTTTACCTTCGCGGTTAATAGCTCCAGATTATCAACATCGTTTTTCACGCGCAAGGTGACCTGGATGTAATTCCCTACGGGAGAAGTACGGGTGGTCATTTCCACATTTTGCACCTTGTCGGACAACTTTTCTTTTAATTGGTCGGCCTGTTCGTTTAATTTTTTGTCCAGTAATCCAAAGAATACATCGCAATAACGGCCAGTAACTGGAAAGAAAAATTGAAGCAGAGTGGTTTTTCCGTTATAAAAGCGATGGTAAACCGCACCGGACTGTGGAGTATTTAAATACCGCTCGTCAAAGCCTGTGCTCCAGCCGGGATTTTGATCCCTCGCTACCATACCGGGCGCCTCGTCGCCGTATATTTCCTGAATCATTTTCAGCATTTGGGCGCTGTCAAAATTACCCACAACACTCATCAGCATGTTGTTGGGCACATAGTGGTTGAGATAGAATTCATACACCTGATCGCGGTCCATATGTTCGATGGTCGAATACGTGCCCAGCGTGGGCAGAGACAAAGCGTGGCCGTCGTACAATATGGAGATGACATTCCGCTCCGCCTGTTCGTCCGGATCGGCCAGGGTTTTTGAAATTTCTTCCAGAACGATGCCCTTTTCTTTCTCAAACTTTTTTTCCGGCAAGATGGAATGGAACAACATATCGGCCTGAATTTCCATTCCGGTTCTGATGTTTTCCGCCGGAGCAACCATCATAAAATTGGTAAAATAATCCGATGTGTTGGCGTTGTTGTAACCTCCGATTCGGTCTACGTCATCGTACAATTGCTTCTGGCTGCGCGTAGTGGTTCCGTTAAACAGCAAATGCTCCAGCATATGGCTCATGCCGCTGGTGGCAAACGTTTCGTAAGCGGAACCCACTTTTACCACCACGTTAACGCCCACCATGGGCAGGGCCGGATTCTCGATCAGCAACACCTTCAGGCCGTTGTCCAGTTGATGAATCGATACATTGGGCGGCAGAGGAGTCACCGCTTCTCCGGCGCGACATATTCTATTTCCGATTATGAGCAGAAAAGCGGTGAGTATGATGATAACAAGCACTCGTTTTGAACGCATGGCTGGTTCTCCTTCTCGTACATTGATAAGCAATGAATGAATATATGAATTTAAACCAAATGGCGAAAGAAATTCGCTCAATGCGCACCCTTTGGTTTAGGCATATTACCCGATTTAACGGGAAAAGTTTCGGGTTTCCTACAGATCAAACTATTTTGTTTGATTCGCTCTGCACAATGCAATAAAAAAAGAAAAGAGAATAGCGTTCGGAAAAACATCAGGATATTTTGACTTAATACGCAAGCTGCCACAACTTAATCAAAAAATTATTGCCATCACCCGAATTTATTTTTATAATTTATCGGTTAATCCCTTGAGAAAAACGCCATGACTTCCGATTTTTTCTACTCTCAGTCGCACAAACTTGCTGTGAATGAAGAGACTTCTTCTTTGGTACGCTCCGGCTCTCTCCCTATACGTTACTTCAACTGCAATCAAAACTTTATCCTCATCCTCTGTTTGCTATGCTTGTGAATATTCGGTTATCCTAAACAAATGTCATTCCAAATGCACCTGGCGTTTTCGGAAGCTTAAGCGTTTTCTCGCCAAACAG
The DNA here is from genome assembly GCA_964547355.1 of uncultured Calditrichaceae bacterium. Classification (GTDB taxonomy): domain Bacteria; phylum Calditrichota; class Calditrichia; order Calditrichales; family Calditrichaceae; genus CAZJNP01. Next base: position 4,562 of record CAZJNP010000053.1, on the reverse strand, counting down.
AGGACATATTCGCGCGTGTCAAGGAGGGCGGAAGAAATTTTACTTAACCGAAAAAAGTCCCGTTACATTTTCGGAGTGCCGCCAACCTTAAATGATTTGGGAGGGAAAATGTCTAAAAAAAGTATCGTCCTGATTGCCGTTCTGTTGATTTTGGCGTCTTTGTATTTTTCCCGAAATCAAATCATCGTTCACATTTTTTACGCCTATGAACAACCAAACGACAAAGTGGAAAAGCTACCCTTACCGGAATTGAATCCAGAACTGGAAAAAGAGCTTACCACATACCTGCAAAATCATTTTCAAACCCCGGAAGAATATGTGATCCGTAAATTCCAGGATCATGACATCGTGTTTTTAGGCGAAATGCACCGCACTCGTCACGACCCGGAACTGGTGCAGCGGTTGATTCCCATGCTTTACCAGAACGGTATTTACAACCTGGGCATGGAATTCGCCTGCTACCGGGACCAACCGCTAATCGATTCTTTGCTTAATGCGCCGGTGTACGATCCGGAAGCGATCAATCGCGTACTGTTCAATTTTCTGGTTACCTGGGGATTCCAGGAATACGCGGACATTTTCAAAGCCGCCTGGAAGCTGAACCGGAGCCTGCCCGATTCGGCCCGTAAGTTCCGCGTGGTGGGCTTAAATGCCTTTACAGACTGGAGCTACGTAAACACTCCGGAGGATATTCACAAGCCGGAGATTTACGCTAAGGTCTTTCCAGATGGCAGCGGTGATGAAATGATGGGCAAAGTCGTTTTGTCCGAATTTGTGGCCAAGAACCAAAAAGCGCTCATCTACAGCGGTTTGCACCACGCCTTTACCCGGTACCACCAGCCGATTTACAACGAGTGGAAGAAAAAGGTGGATGAATTTATCGACAATCGAATGGGCAATATCGTGTACCGTGCGATTAGCGATCGTGCTTTTACCATTTGTTTGCACCACCCATGGGTCAGCGCAAAGGGCTGGTCGGCGCCGAATGTGTACCCGGTGGATGGCCTCATCGACGCGTTGATGCACAAGCTGGGGCCGGACTACTACCCGGTGGGATTCGACACGCGCAGCACGCCCTTTGGCGATTTGCCCGCCAAAACCAGTTTCTACCGGCACGGCTACGAACCGTTTACCTTAAGCGACCTGTGCGACGGGTACATCTTTATCAAGCCGCTTTCTCAGTTTCAGAATGTGCGGCACATTCATGGCTTTATTAACGTGGGTAACGTGGAGCTGGCCCGGCGGCGGCTGAGCAACGTGCAGCGTAAAAACAGCTTTTTGTGGAAGCTGCTCAGTCCAGCCGCCGTGGACACCATGTTCTACAGCGCAGTCAATACGGAATGGCTCTGCCGCAAATTTTATTAAAAAAATTGAGAATTTGTTGACAGGGAATTTCATTAAGAAATTTTTTTCAATGAAATAACAAAAACTATTTCGCTTTACAGGGGCAACAGGAATTCTGACCGTTGTGATTGGCTTTTTTGCGGAGATGCTGCTGTACGGCGGTTCGTTTTTGCTGTTTTTAGTCTGTCAACAATTGCCGTGAAGGGAAAATGATTAGAACGAAAATCTCGCATTACAAGATCTTGACTGAAATCGGGCAAGGGGGAATGGGCGTTGTGTATAAGGCCGTGGATACCCGGCTCAATCGTACCGTGGCGCTCAAGTTTTTACCGGCAACGTTGACTCGGGACGCGGAGGCCAAAAAACGATTCGTGCAAGAAGCTCAAGCAGCGGCAGCCCTGAATCATCCCAACATCTGCACGGTCTACGAGATTGATGAGGCAGATGGACAGCCCTTCATCGCCATGGAATACATTGACGGGCAAAACCTGCAGGAGAAAATCAAATTAGGGCCGCTTGAAATTGATGAGGTGTTGGAAATTGCTATTCATGTCGCGGAAGGTCTGCGAGAAGCGCACGCACAGGGCATCATCCACCGGGACATTAAAAGTGCCAACATCATGATTACCAGCGACGGCTTGGTTAAAATTCTCGATTTCGGTCTGGCCAAACTGCTCAATCAGGCCAATCCTACTCATGATAGCGCCACGGTTGGCACCGCTGCTTATATGTCGCCCGAACAGATTAACGGCGAACCGGTGGACCACCGGACGGATATCTGGTCTTTTGGTGTGGTGTTGTACCAGATGCTCACCGGTCATTTGCCCTTTGAGGGCGCGTACGAAGTAGCCGTGTTGTATTCCGTTTTAAACGAACAGCCGGCACCTTTGACGGATTATCCGATCGAGCATCCAGACGCATGGCAACCCATTCTTGATCAGTGTCTGGCGAAGAATGCCGAACAACGCTACCAGACCGTTCAGGAGATGATGTCGGATTTGCTCCGTGTGAAAGATCAGCTGTATTTTAGCCGGAACGTCCCTGGCGCAGCAAATATGGTAAAACCAGCCTACCGTTTGCGCAAGCCGGTGACGGTCGGCCTGGCGGTGCTAATCGGTGTTGCGCTGTTAACCGCGTTTTATTTTAAAGCGCTGCGTAACCCCCAACCTTTCCAACCGATCCCTATTGCCGTAATCGATTTTAAAAACGAAACCAGCGAAAGCGAACTGAACGGACTTTCCGGCATGCTGATCACTGCTCTGGAACAATCGCCACGTTTGCAGGTTTTAACGCGCTCGCGCATGTTTGATATTTTACGCATGGCCGGTCTCAACGATGTTTCATACATCGATGAAGTGCTGGGCCGCAAAATTTGCCGGGCAGCCCATATCGATCTGCTGGCTCTGGCCGCCATTCGTAAGTTCGGCAACGTGTATGCCATTGACTTCAAAATTCTGGACGTCAAAAGGAACCGCTATATGTGCGCGGTAAAAGTGCAGGGCAGCGGCAAGGAAAGCATTCCTTCCTTAATCGATCAGCTTTCAGAAAAAACACGCAGCAAACTGCAAGAAAAAACAGCGGACATCCAGTCGTCGTTTCAGCGTGTTTCCCAGGTTACCACACCAAACCTGGAAGCCTACTATCATTATTTCAAAGGCCAAGAGTACATTGACAAATTGAAATTCACCAGTGCCCTGAAAGAATTTAAACAGGCCATTGCGCTGGATTCCACCTTTGGCATGGCCTATTACCGCCTGGCCTATGCCACAGGCTGGATCGGCGGCAGCGAAGAAGCCAGCTATCATTACATCAATAAGGCCATGCGTTATCTGGATCGTGTTCCGCTTAAAGAACAGTATCTGGTACGCACCGATCAGTCCCAGTGGACCAGAGGATTTGAAGCAGGCATAAAAATTCTTAAAGAGATGGAACAGAGCTATCCGAAAAACAAAGAGATGTTGTACAATATCGGAGACTGGTCCTACCACGCCATGCTCTTGAAACAGGCCAAAAATTATCTGCTCAAAGTGTACCACATGGATTCCCTGCACATTCGCACCGTGGAACATTTAACCTGGACCTTTCGCGACCTGGGCGATTATCCGCAGATGGTGCGTATGGCCTGGTGTTATTTTACCATTGCACCATCCAGCGAATCCTTTGATTTGTTGGCTCAGGCCTATGCCGGTGCTTATGGACCGGCGGAAGGGTTGGAACGGCTCAAACAATTGGAGAAACGCTCGGCGCAAAACAAGTATCAGCCCTTTGTGAAGGCCAATTTGCTCCTTCTTCAGGATCGCTATGACGAAGCGGAAAAGTTGATTCTGCCACTGGCCACCGATTCACAAACGCCGGACATGCCTTTACAGGCCCGGATGGCCTTAGGCAACATCTATCTTTACCAGGGCCGTTACCGGGAGGCTTTGCTCCAGACCGATGCGCTGGAGAATTTTTTCTGGCAGCGAAAAGATACCACCCTGGCCTGTTACTGGAAAGTGTACGGCGCCTTAATTCAATTTGAGGGTTGGCACAACGCGCAGAAGGCCTGGGAAAAGGCGGCCACCACTTTTGTCTGGCCGCAGCAAATTCTGCACGGTTACTACTGGGCCGGACTCTCGCTGTTGGCCGTCCATAGCGGCCGGTATGGACTGGCAAGAGAATATGCTCACAAAATGCAGCAGAAATTCTGGGACAAAGTGATTGATATTCTTATTCTATTGAATAAAAAAGAATTGAAACGCGCGCTCGCACTGACCGACACGCTGTTTACGTATCGAAGAAGTTTTACTGTTCCGCTGATTCTATTTCCTTTAGGCCAATTGCAATCAGAAAAGGGATTCTTCACCCAAGCCGATGAAGCTTTACGCCGTATTCGGGATAATGATGATAATAGTTTTTATTTTCGGGCAGCGTATTATGCGAAGACCTTTTATTGGCAGGGGAGAATCGCCGAGGCACAGGGAGAACGCCGCCGCGCCCAAAAGTACTATCGTCGTTTTTTACAACTGTGGCAAAAAGCGGATGATGATCTGCCGGAACTTAAAGATGCCCGACAACGCCTGGCTCGGATTTCAGGAAAACAGCCTCCGGTGGTCAATCTTCAGAAAGGTTAAAAATGAATGACGCCTTGCTGAAAAAACGTGTGGCTCAACTGGAAGCGGAAAACCGGCGCCTGCGCAACAGCGTGCGGGAACTTTCCATTTTAAATGAAGTAGCCC
>CAZJNP010000052.1:0-11721 GCA_964547355.1 uncultured Calditrichaceae bacterium | reverse complement strand
TGCCGGGATTTTTTCCAACGGGAATCTTAAATGGATCCGCCCTAAATACCGGATAAAAGCATCCGGGCGGGATGCCCGATTACAGCCCATCGTTTCAACGATGGGTTACAACGACCGCATCGCGATCGCCAGTCCCGCAAGGGACGGCTGAAGAGAATCGCCCCTGTAAAAAACCTTCCAACCACTCTATTTTCTGCTTAAAACCGTTCCCTGCTTTTTAAAGTGGAAAGGACTTTTCTTCTGTCCCATTTTTCCGTCCCGGTACATAAACATCAGTGTATCCTGCGTCAGTAGTTGCCAGATTTTATCCGGCGTCATTTTATCTTTAACAAAATAAACTCTGGCGTACGGCTGATCGGTAAAAACCGTTTCCAACCGCACAATAGCGCTATCCAGGGAAAGATGAGCGGCCAGGTAGCGCAATTCCCTGCGGAAACGGGGATCCAGGGCTTGCGGAAAAGCGACCTGATACACTTCCAGGTCATTTGGGGCATACTGTGCGTAACCGTTAAACGGCAGATTAAAAGGCGAAAACATTTGCCGGATAAACCGCTCGCGACTTACGGTTTCCACCGTGTCGCTCATGGCTCGTACCGAAAAGTTCAGCTCTGTGGTCACCTTTCCGTTACGGGTAGCGTAAGTGACCGTGGGACTCTCTACGATCTGCTTGATCTTTTCGGGAAATAAGCGGTCCGCGTCGAAATAAACCACCGCTTGAACCGGTTCCCCGTACCGGGTCTGAAAACCCCAGATCCCCTCACTTTGTTTGAAGAGCTGCGTAAGGTAATAGGTATCGTAAGTGTCAAAAAGCTTGTCGATTTCCAGCTTCAGCGTGGAGATGACCGCATCCTGTGGCGGAGTTTTAATCAACGTGTGCGCGGGGGTAAAAATGGCTTTTTTCAATCCGGTTTCGTCGATGGCGCCCGGGTCGTAATAAATCTTTACCGTATGCGACTGGACGTACGCCTCTACTCCCAACACGCCCGGTACGCGTTTCATCTTATTGGCAAATGAAGTGGCGCTGCCAAAACATTTGACATTCTTTAAGCCGGATTGACTAAAGACTGCAGCATTCTCAATCTTTAAGTGGTCGCCCCAGCGCAGATTGATGGTGGGCAGTTCAATATTCAAGGCTAAAATAAAACCAAGAACCGTCAGCGCCACGGTGGCCGCTGCCGGCAGCCAGCGTACCTCTTTTTTGTTGATCTGAAGCGTGTCGTTTATCGGGCAGGAATACAGACAATCTCCGCAGATATGGCAATCGATGTGGTCCACCACCTGATAAGAGGATATCTCAATTCCCATCGGACAGCTCTTGTCGCAAAGCTTGCAATCCGTGCAGGTGTTTGCGCTGCGGGTAATTCTTAGCGGCGGGAAAAACCAACTTTTCATTCTTGTGGCTTCCAGTAAAAAGCCCAGGATCGACAACACCGCCAGAGGCCAAACCCAGTGGATTTCCAAGCCCAGTTTTAAGGCGATCAAATAAACAACCAGCACGCCGACGAATAAAGGCAAAAAAGCGAAAATATTAGTGATGGCGCCTAAGGGACATAAATATTTACACCAGAATTGGCGGACAAAAACCGCACCCAGTACGGTAATCGCGATGGCCGCGATGGCCAGCCATAGATTAACATCGTGGCCAAAGCCCGAAAATAGCGCATAATAGGGGTCGTACTCTTTACAGAACAACTCGCTGCTGCCAACCGTGTAATAAAAGGTGATGAAAAGCAGGCCGTATTTGAAAATCCGCAATCCGCGGTCGGCAAATCCGGTGATCGTGTAACGCATTTTAAAACGATCACCCAACCGGCCTAACCACTCGGTGAAGGTTCCTATGGGGCAGATATAACCGCAGAATAATTTCCCGGCCACTGCCACGCCCACCAGCAAAGCCAGTCCCATAAAAATCTGGTTTTCAGTCATACTACAGGCCAGCGAATTTGTGGTAAGAAAACTAACCAAAGCCTGCATGCCGCCAAACGGACAGTAAGCTTCAAAATCGGCAAAATAGGAGGAATCCGTAAACAACCGAACGACCATATACAACAATAACAAGAAAAAGGACCATTGTAAGGTTTTTCGATAAACATTTTTCTTTTTCAATCGCATAGCTTATCTCCATCGCTTAATAGGCATATCCCGGTTTAACTGTTAGCGCGAAGTATATCATTTAATTTCCGAACTAAGGGAATCTTCCTTCATCTTTTGGAATGGGTTGGATTATCTATATTAAATATAATATTTCAACGCAAAGGATTCCATTGTTTTTCTAAAAGGAAGGATTGTAAATGAGGTCTTGTTAAAAAAAAAAGGCCGCCCCGGATCTCGAGGCGGCCGGAAAAAACTTAGCGCAGCAGAATCATTTTCCTGGTGATGGAACGTTCGTTTCCGATGGTCAGGCGATAGATATAAACACCGCTGGCCAGGCCTGAAGCGTCAAAGGTGATCCGGTAGCTGCCCGGCTGCTGGGTTTGATTGACCAACTCTTTCACCATCTGTCCCAGCGTGTTGTAAACCGTAAGCTTTACGTGGTTCATTTCCGACAACCGATATTCGATGGTTGTGGTCGGGTTAAAGGGGTTCGGATAATTCTGTAGTAAAGCGATGCCCTCGGGTAGCTGTGTGGGTTCGGGTGAAACATCGGTGGACGTTTTAAGTTTTTGTCCGTACAGTCCGGTGCCGGTGCCCACCAGTAAATCATCCCAGTAAAGCATGTTGATTTCCGTACCGACAGGATAGCTGTAGGCTAATTGCCAGGTGGTGCTGCCCGCTTCCAAATAGTATAAATCTCCGCCCACAGCGATGTAAGGGGCCTGGTTGCCGCTTAAATCATATCCGATGGTAAGAGCGGTTGCCGTTCCTGTGGCTGGCAAACCGGCGGTCGGTAACATTTCCCAGTAGGTGCTGTCCGGCTGTTTGATATAAACACGCGGCTCATTGGTGGAATTGGCGCCGCAAACGTAGATATTGCCCACAGAATCCGCGTCCAGGTCGTAGGCGCCAAAATTGGTGATATGCCCCCCGCTTTCACCGATCATGTCGTTATGAAATACGGTTCCGGTAGCCGGACCGTAGGTAACGGTTTTGACACCGTAAGAGGAATGGGTACCATCATTCACATATTCGCAGGCCACATAAATGGTGGTAGAATCTTCGGATTCCGGGTAAATCAGAATGTCCCGAACCTCGGTATTGTAAACGCCGGTATCCACGGAATCCCAAGTTGTTCCACCGTCCTCGGAAATAAAGAGTCCTCCGTTCACGCCGGTATCCGGAGAGTTAACGCCCAAGATAACGATGTCGGCGTTGTCGGGATGTACTTCCACCGCGGAGACATAGCTCCAGAAGGTAAACCCGTATTGGGGCTCTTCGGTGGTGAAAACGCGGGTCCAGGTGGCGCCGCCATCAGTGGTTTTGTACAGACGCACATTTCCGGCGAAAGCGGTATCCGGATGGGCGTTGACCATAGCCACACAGTAGTAGGGCGAGCCATCCCCATTGGGATAATAGGTGGACCAGCTCTCGGAAGGTCCGGCGTAGTCGGTTACTTTACGAATGCCGGATTTGGATGCCAGCCAGGCAATGGTTTTTGCGTCGTTCATTTCCATGTCTTTAATCTGAATCGCCTCCACGCCTTCGTCGATTTCGAAAATGGTATTGCCGGAATCCACCGAGGCGCCGATACCCTGATCCGTGGTAAAATATACTACCTGGGGATCAATGGGGTCCACAAACACTGCGCCGTCATTGGGATGGGTCTCAAAGCCCAGACTGCCAATGCCTCTCCAGGTTCCGGCTTCGCCTTTGTCATAACTGAACGCGGTACCGAAATAAACGTAATAGCCACTGTCGTTGGCGGCAAAGGAAAAATTCTGTCCACTTGTTCCACCGAAATTGGTATTTACCGTGTCCCAGGTGGCACCGTCGTCGTCAGAATAAGCCACCGCTTTAAAATGGTTGGGCTCTTCCCCCACCACACCGCCGGCGAACAAACGGCCGTCTGGCCCGATACCGAACACAGAATAAAACGTGGTACCCATGCTAGCAGGAGTCGAAACGGAAAATGTGGTGGAAGCATTCAGCGCATCATAAGTATCGGACGACTTATAAACAGTGGGTGTCTCCCCTTCCAGAAAATAATATACATGTTGGTTGAGCGGGTGCACCTCTAAATGGGTTATCTGAACACTCGGATCCCAGGGCGACGTGATGGCAACGGGACTGGCCGCGTCTTCGCTAAAGGAACCGGAAGCGGAATCAATCACCCCGAAATGCAGATCGACACCTGCGGATAGATTCAACGCCGTATAAAAAAGCCGGCCGTCGTAAACGGTCAGAGAAAGTACACCCATTGCGGGCAAAACCGTAAGTGAAGCCGGATTGGTGGACGTGCTGACAATCCGGTCGTTGTAACGGGCGAAGAGGTATCCGGATTTTTCGTCCAGGTAAAAATCACGTATTTGTCCGCCGTATCCGTCGTCTGAATTCAAATCCGGCAGACTCTGAAAGGCGCCGAAAACCGGCGGGGAGACGGAGTGATCCACGTCGGCATAGAACATGGAATTGGCACTCTCGGTGGAAATGAACACCCGCGTTTCAGTGGGCGAAATGGGGACTCCGCTAATCCAGTTGATGCGGCCCCCGTAAACGGCTTCCACATCCGGCGCGCTTAGCTGACCGATGGCCGTAAGCGGAAGTGAAAAAAGGAGCGCTAACAGAATGGCGGTAAATGTTTTCATGAAAAATTCCTCCTTCATTTTATGTTTCGTTATTATTACAATCGGGTACTAACGTTTTTCTTTATACCAATATCTATAAATGAACAAGATTTGTTCAGAAAAAAAATACAAAGGGGAAGCATTGAGAGATTATATTCATCCTTCAAGAAAAACTTGAATTCGCCGAATATTCAATTACATTTTTTACAGAATTTTTCAGAACTCTCCGGAGGGCAAATGCTGGCAAAGTTTAACCAACAGTCTTTCCCTTTTCGTTTTTGGCGTAATTCAATTATTTTTGGTGTTTTTTTATGGTGCGTGCTCGTTTTAATTTCTCTGAATTGGAATATTCAATCAATAAAAAAGGATATTCGGACTCTGCTACTTGAAAAAACCCGCACACATATTACCAAAGACTATGCTTTTCGCAATTGGGCTATTCAACACGGGGGAATATACGTCTTAATCGATAGCACAACACAGCCCAATCCTTATTTGGCACATGTTCCGGAACGGGATATCGTCACACCTTCCGGTAAAAAACTAACGCTAATGAATCCCGCATATATGATGCGCCAGATCTATGAGCAAAACTTGCTTGGTCTGGTCAAAGCCCATTTAACGAGCTTGAACCCCATCCGCCCGGAGAATACTCCCGACGAATGGGAAGCGAAAGCGCTGAAGAAATTTGAGCAGGGACTTAAAGAGTACTATGAATTTACCACTTTAAACGGCCAACCTTACCTGCGTTTAATGCAGCCGATGAAGATAAGAGTGAACTGCCTGAAGTGTCATGGCTTTCAGGGATATAAAGTAGGCGATATTCGTGGAGGTTTAAGCGTTTCTCTTCCTTTATCGAATGCATTAGTGGTAGAAAAATCACAGATTAATTCTATCATCTGTAGTCATTTTTTGTTTTGGCTATTAGGTATATTTGTTATTGCCGTTATTGGTGTCATTACCCGACGGCGCATAACCGAACGGGAAATAGCCAAAAAACAGTTACAGGAAAGCGAATCTCTTTACAGACAACTCATCGAAGTGACGCCTCAGGTTACATTTGTTTACGATTTAAATGGCATCGTACTTTTTTGCAGCCAATCGGCAAAACAATTATTAAAAGCAAAAAGCCTTGATGAAATTATTGGCCACTCTGTTTTTGAGCAAATTCATCCTGATTCTTTGCCCACTGTAAAAAATCGGTTAAAAGCAATACAAACTCAAAATCACGTTTCAACCGCAGAAGAAAAAATCATCACTTTTGACGGGAAAATAAAATATGTTGAAGCCTCGTCGATTAGAATCCAATTTCAAAACCAACCGGCCATACTGACAGTTGTTAAGGATATTACCGAGCGTCGAAATGCGCAGCAAGCTTTAATTGAAAGCGAAATAAAATATCGTGAAACCATGAACGCCGCTCTGGTGGGAATATACATCATACAGGATTTATCGTTTAAATATGTAAATCCACAAATGGCCCGGTACTTTGGCTATGAACCAGAAGAACTGATCGGTAGGATGAGTCCTGTTGATTTGGTGATTCCGGAGCAGAGAGCGTTCATTCGGAAAAACTTACAAGAAAGGGCGAACGGCGTTCCGGGAAAACCTTATGAAATAAAAGTTTTGCGCAAAGACGGTTCCGTTTTCGACGCGCTGGTGTGGGGAAAGGGAATTACCTATCAAGGCAAACCGGCCAGTGTGGGCACTCTGGTTGATATAACGGAACAAAAGGAGAATACCCGGCAGCTAAATGAACAGTTGAAATTCGCCCAGGCTATGAACCGTATTGCCGAGAAAGTAATTGCGGAAAATAATCCGGAAGTAATTTTGCAATTTATTACGCAAATTGCCGGTGAAACATTAAATACCGATCGCGCTTATCTCTTTAGTTTTTCTTTTTCCAGACAAGAAGCAAATATTATTTCCCAATGGTTAAGACCCGATGCCCCTAAGGACAATCTCATTCCGGAACAATTTGATTTAAAAGCCTTCCCGCACATCATTGCCTTACTACCTAAAGATAAACAGTCTATGGAAAGGCGTCATGACGAAATAAACACTTTTTTGGAAAATGACCCGGCATATAAGGATTTTCTTGAACAGTACAAAATTAAAAGCCTTTTTTGGTACCCTTTTGGTTTCCAACAGGATGGTTTCGACGTACTTGTATTAATCCAGGTAACTTATTCCCGGCAATGGAGCACAAATGAGCGCGAATTTATTGCCGGCCTAACCAAACAGGTAAATATCGGTTTAATAAAAATTCAACTATTGGAACAACTTAAACTATCTGAACAAGCAATTAAGGAAAAAGAAGAGCATTACCGCGCTTTATTTGAATTATCACCTTTTGGCATTTTATTAGAAGATGAAAAAGGTATTATTTTGGATGCTAACAAAAGTATTCTTAATTCACACGGGTATGAGAAGAAAGAATTGATTGGCAAACATGTCTCTGTTCTGACTCATCCGGATGATAAGAACAGAGTTAAGGAACATCTTCAAAAATTGCTTAACGGTGATGTACTGATCCATGAAGTGAAAGACGTACATAAAAGTGGTTCGATGCGTTATACTAAGCTTTATGAAAAAAAAATACCCCTTCCGTCAGGGAAATCTGGTATTTTGTGTATTTCTCATGATGTGACTGAGACGCGCTTAGCGGAACAAGAAAAAGATCACTTACAACAGCAACTTCTTCAGGCGCAAAAAATGGAATCCATCGGTAATTTAGCCGGTGGGATCGCTCATGATTTCAACAATCTGCTTACTGTAATCAACGGACATGCTGAACTTTTGGCGCTCAAATTAAAAGATGAAAAGCTGAAAAAGGATATTGCTGCTATCATTCAAGCCGGTGGGAAGGCTGCCAATATGACCAGACAACTATTAGCTTTCAGCCGCAAGGAAATAATTCAGCCAAAAATTTTAGACCTAAACCAGGTGATCCGCGATATGGATAAAATGCTTCGCCGATTGATAAGCGAAGATATAAATATCGATATTCAATTAAACGAAAACATACCACGCATTAAAGCTGATCCGGGGCAGTTGGAACAAGTATTAATGAACCTAATTGTCAATGCCCGTGATGCAATAAAAGAAAAACAAAATCATAACGGAAGAAATCAGATAACTATTACTACCGACACTACGTTTTTGGACATTGACTTCTTACAAAAATATCCCACCTGCACCAACGGATGGTATGTTCAGTTAATTATTAGCGATAATGGTGTAGGTATGAGCGAACAAACAAAGCAAAATATTTTTGAGCCCTTCTTTACAACGAAAGAAAAGGGTAAAGGGACTGGTTTAGGGTTGGCCACAGTGTATGGGATCGTCAGGCAAAATAACGGTATGATTGTAGTAGAAAGCACCGAAGGCAAAGGTTCGAAGTTTATTATTTACTGGCCGGTGGAACATCAACCCGATTTACCAGCGAGCCTTCCACAGGAAAAAAACAAACCTTACACCGGTACGGAATCCATTTTACTGGTGGAAGATGAAGAAAGCGTCCGCGATTTTGCTGTTGCTGCATTGCAAACGAATGGTTATCGGGTGTATCAGGCCGCCAATGGTCTGGAAGCATTGAACATGGTACTAAACAATAACACAAAATTTGATTTAATTATTACTGATATCATCATGCCCGAAATGGACGGGAAAAGACTGGCAAGAGAATTACGCAAAAAACAAGCAAATTGTAAAATTTTGTTTACCACCGGATATACCGATGCTTTAGAGCAAATCGACCTCGCAGAAAATGAATGGAAACTGTTGCGCAAACCTTATTCCATTAGCCAATTAACGCGTAGTGTGCGTGAAATTTTAGATTAAATTAATCAAATCTAATCAGACTGCATTATTCACGGGATGGTAATTCTGGTTTACCAAATTACCTTTTGTATAATAAACGAAATCTATCATGCGCTTTTAGTCGTGGCCTATGACTGTTTTTCTTCTTTGAACACAGATATGGCTAATTGTGGCTAATCGGAAAAAGAAGGGAGGCGTTATGGTTGTTTTAGAAGATTACCGAACGCAGCATCGGGAATTACAAAGCCTTATGAGGCAGATAAGTGAATTGTTAAATCCTGAAATACTGGAGCAGGACGCCAAAGAAGTTGCAGGATTGTTAGAAATATTCGCTAAAAAATTAGTATTGCATCTGGCCATGGAAGATCAAGCCCTTTACCCAACTCTTTTCGCTTTCCCTGATAAGAAAATTCAAAAACTGGCCCGACAGTTTATGGACGAAATGGGGCATATTGCACAAAATTTTAAATCTTTTATTAACAAATGGCAGCATGTTGCGGATATTGAAAGTAAACCATCAATTTTTATCGCAGAAACTAAACAATTATTTTCTGTTTTAGAAAAGCGAATCGAAAGAGAAGACAAAGAACTCTATCCCTTAATAAATGAGCATCAAAACTAAACAATCTTCAGTTGTAGGAGAAGTTGAACAAAACAGAATATTCTTATACGGATACAATAATTTTGATAAATAAGACTGTAATACAGAATTGAGTAATAACAATCAGGTATTGGTAATCATTTTATCCAACATTATAGTAATCATAACTTACCTATTCAGTAGTAGTGCATAACTTTTTATGAAACCCGACTATTGAAATTGGATATTATTTTTTTTATAATAATTACGGGTTATTAAAAAATATACTTGATTAGATTTTTCTTTCCAGTTTTTTCATAATTAATTTAAAAAAATTCGTATGCCGGTATGAAGGAACCTTCTATGGGAAATGCCCACCTGTATGATGAAATCGACCGTTTGAAAAAACAACTTGCCGAACAGACCAAACAACTTAACAAAATCAGCGAAGAAAAAAAACGTTTTCAAACTTTAGCCGACTCGGCGACTGATTGGATTTACTGGCTGAGCCCGGATGGAAATTTTGAATATGTTTCGCAATCCTGTGAATGGATCTCTGGTTACACACCCGAAGAATTTAAAAATAATCCCCAATTGTTTTTTGATATTGTTCATCCGGAAGACCAAGAAAAAGTGAGTAGTACTATATATAAAGAATTATCCAATCCGGAACCATGTTCTTCCGAATTTCGGATTATTCATAAATCCGGGGAAACACGCTGGATCTGGCATGAATGTACACCAATTTATAATAACCAAGGTAAAATCATCGGACGACGTGGCAGTAATCGCGATATTACTAAGCTACGTCAGGCTGAAAACAAACTAAAGGAAAACCAGCGCCACCTGCGTCTGTTGTTTGACGGTATCACTGATCCGATAAGTATGATTGACCGCGATTTTCGTATTGTTTTTGCTAACAAAAAATTACTTGCGTTAAAGGGACTCTCTCAGGAAGAGGCCCGTGGTAAATTCTGCTACCAGCTTTACCAGAATCGTTCTGAACGTTGTCAAGTTTGCGCCCCACAAAAAATGTTTGAAACCGGTCAACCGGTTGCTCTGGAAAAAACCTTACCACTGCCCGACGGCCGTATCAAGCATTTCCAGGTCTCTTCTTTTCCTATCACTGATGAACACAATCATATCACCCATGCAATTGAAATCACACGTGAAGTTACAAAAGAGAAAGAACTGGAAATTGAATTAAGCAAAAACATTGAAAAATTCCGCGGTATTTTTGAAAATATCCAAAACGGTCTTGGACTGGTAAACAAAGATTATATTTTAATCGACTGCAACCTTACCATTACCCAAATAACTGGTTACGAAAAAGAAGAATTAATAGGCAAACATGTAGCCGAAATTACTTATATGCTCCTGCCCGAAAAGCAAAAAAAAATCAAAACTGTTGAATATTTTAAACAGAAAATCAACTCTCTTCTAAAAAACGATTCCAACCACTTTTTAAAAAGGGAAACCGAGGTAACCATTCAACGTAAAGACGGCCACCTCAGAATCATACAACAAAGCTCATTTCCACTACAAGTGGGAGATGAATACTTAATCGTTAATGTAATGCGTGATGTAACTCCTGAGCGCGAGGCTCAAAATGCTTTAAAAGAAAGCGAACAAAAATATAAAAATCTTTATCGTCTGTTCCGTCTTATCGCGGATAACAATCCAGACATGATATGGGCTAAAGATCTGGATAGCCACTATATTTTTGCCAATAAAGCCATCTGTGAAAAATTACTGAGCGCAAAAGATACCGAAGAACCCATTGGAAAAGATGATCTTTTCTTTGCCAAACGTCAGCGTGAACTTCATCCGGATCGTCCGGATTGGCATACTTTCGGAGAGCTTTGTGTTAACTCGGATCAGGTTACACTTGAGGCCCAAAAACCCATGCGCTTTGATGAATTTGGTAACGTTAAAGGAAAATTTTTGTTTTTAGATGTGTATAAAGCACCGCTGCGCGACGAACAAGGTAAAATTATTGGTACGGTGGGTAGTGCCCGGGACGTAACTAAAGAGAAAGAACTGGAAAGAAAACAGGCAGAAGCTCAACAGGAAGTAAAACGTTTGGCCACCGTCATCGAACAAGCGAGTGTTTCCGTTATGATAACCTCGGTTGATGGCACAATTCAATACGTAAATCCTGCTTTTAAAAAAAATACCGGTTATTCAATTCCTGAAGCTATAGGTGAAAATCCTCGAATATTAAAGAGCGGTAAACACAGTGATGAGTTCTATAAGGAGCTATGGGAGACCATTACAAAAGGCCAGGTCTGGAAAGGCGAATTTGTTAACAAACGGAAAGATGGATCCGAATATTATGAAGAATCCATAATCTTTCCCATAAAGAATGAAAGCGGTCAAATAATCAATTTTGCTGCCATTAACCGAGATGTAACGAAAGAGAAAAAACTGGAAGAACAGATTTTGCAGATGCAAAAAATGGAGTCGATCGGTGTGTTAACCGGTGGTATCGCCCATGATTTTAATAACTTACTAACCGTTATCAATGGTTATTCAGAACTTGTTCTTAATAAGTTCAAACAAAATGAAGAATTAACCCAAACTATACAAGCCATATAC
>CAZJNP010000051.1:0-11883 GCA_964547355.1 uncultured Calditrichaceae bacterium | reverse complement strand
CCGTAGGATTTTGATTTTTTCCAAAAAACGTGACCTTTTATAATTTTATTGGAGTGCAGAATTGAGTAAAACCCAAAAGAACAAACTTATGGTATAATATACAATTACAATTTAATATAGTAAAGTGCTTTTTTTATTTTGAACCTCAGAAAAAAAAAGATGGATCAGATCAAAAACCGTATTTTCTGATCCTTCTGCAAAATGGAGAAATTGATAAAATTTAAGGAGTTAATTCTTTGTCGCGACATAACGCGCCGGTATTCTTAAAAAATCCAGTTAATCTCCGCGCCGTATTTTACCCCGTCGTAGCTCTCAAAACTGTTAAAAAAGAGCGGGCCGTATTCCGGATCGGCGATCACCTGTAACGCCTCTTCCGTGGTATATCCCATCTGGCGCCGATCCACGCCGCCCACCAATTTTACGGAAATATTGGAATTAAAAAAGTATTCCAGAGACACTTCCGATTGCAATTGATTGTAATCGCTGAGCATATCTGTATAACCGCCGTTGGCGGCGTCGTTGTATATCCAGTTCAGGCTTGTTTCCAATTTCAATTTCCGGGGTACGATATCCCATCGCCCTGAGAGGTAGGCGTACACATTGGTATTTTTTTGATCATTGGTCAGGGTCAGCAGGCTGTACACCGTACCACCCGAAAGAAACAGGTAATTGGAGGGACGGGAATAAAAATTAACGCTGCCCACGATCTGTTCCGTGCCTAACGGTGACCCGGAAATGAGGATGCTGCGGTCATCCAGATTGATGTAAATAGCGGAAATACTTAACCGATGAGCGCTGCGCCCAAAGGCCAGACGCATCTCCAGCGTGCGGGAGGTTTTATCGGTCCTAACCGTATCCAGAATGGTGTTGCTGTTGTCGTCCCGAAAACGTCCCTTAAGGGTTAACTCCGGCGCGGATTTGAAATGCGTGGTAATACCTACTTCGCCGATTTTTGTCGTGGTACGCGGACGGTTCGGGTCATCGTTCAGATTGTCGAAATACTGCTCGCCCTCCAGGCTAATCGTAAACATTTGCGGCTGCAAATATGCGGTGGTCACCTTTACCCCCTGCCGGTCGTTCTGTAGATAGGGATAACCGACGGAGTAGTAATCGTAGCCTAGCCGTTGATAAAACGCCACCAGCTTCATTCTTCCATAACGAAAATCCAAACCGCCTTTGTAAGCATAGTCGTTAATATTTTTAGCCGTAAGCGTATCCTTGCGGCTGACATAACCCTCACCGAAAAACTTTACCCTTCGTTTCCACAAAAACACTTGTGCCTCGCCGCCGGCCACCTGATTGGTCAAGGGCTCATTGATCGAAGAAGTGATGGATTTCTGATCGTCTTTGCCATACAAATACTTTACGCCCAGGTCAAAATAACGGGTATCACCCAGGCGCACAATTCCGGAAGCAAAATAACGCCGGTACTGACCGGTGGTCTCATACTGGCGGTACAGCCCGTAAATGCGGTGCCCGACGTCAAACGCCTTCTGGACTTCTCCGCCCGAAAATTTGGTCCTTAAATAAGAATAAGCATTCCACAAATGCTCCACGGTAAGATCCGCTTTTGCTCCCCGAACCTCCCGGCTTTGAATGAACAGCTCCGATCCGGCGTCGAAAAAATCGCCCAAAATAAATTCGCTCTTTCCGTAGCGCACATTTAAAGTCAACCGGTTCACATTCTGGTAGGTATTCAACGGATTCCAAGGATTGTTGCGGAGATCCCCCAACAGGGTCATGTCCATTTTAGACGTTCTGGCGAACAGAGCCAGATTCAGGCTCTGCTCAAATCCCGGGATAAGGATCGTCTTGGCGTATGCCGAATCGGGAATGGAATCCGGTTTGATTTTACTTGTGGTATCATAACTTGTATTGAGCATGCGTAAAGAAACGCGTCCGGTTACGTCCAGCCCCGTTTGCCCCATAAGAAACAGCGGCAACCAGAGGAATAAAAAGATTTGTTTCATACTTGTCCGTCCTGTAGCCTTTAGCGGATGATGATCATATGACTGTTATCACGGGTAATATTCCCGGCCATGTCTTCCACTACAAATGAAAGACGGGTTTCTCCGGGTTTGCCCAGCTCCCCGCGTTTTACAAGTATTTCTACTTCAAAACTACCATCGGCGTTTGGTCTGATTTCTTTACCGTTGAGCGTGATTCGTTTAATACCGGAAGAAGGCTTGGGGTCAATGATCAAGCCCCGGATGGTCTGGGAAAATTTTTCGCGTGCAAACACATAATTACCCGAAGGCGGACGGGGCGGTTCGAAGCGCACATACACCTTTTGCGCCGGCTCGGTGATCGTTAAAATCGGTTTGACCGTGTCCAGAAAAAGCTGATCCGCCACTTCCGTCTGATTTTTGGAAAGATCCACGGCCCGTACCTTTATGGTATTCTTGCCTTCGTTCAGGATGATCGTCCGGTTAAAACTACCGCTGCCGAAAATCTCGGTGACCATTTCCTCGTTAATAAACACTTTAACCCGATCTTTGGGTGTGGGATCAAACACCGCGCCGCTTAAACTGTAATCGCGGCGGTTATAATATCCGGCCACAATGGGCTTGGAAAGACGAATCTGAGGCGGTTTGGTGTTGACAAATACGCGCAATGTTTTCGATCGTTTTTCACCGTCCTTTTCCGCTTCAAAGCGAAATTCGTTCAATCCTTCGCTAACCGGCAAACGGCCGGAAAAATGACCGTCCGGACGCATATTCAACGGTGCTCCGTTGGCCGTCACGGTGGCACCCGGAATGGTGCGTCCCTGTACCTGTATGCCGCTGGCCAATACGGCCGGATCGGTGTACTGATATTTGGTCACATCGATCTGTAAAACCATCTTTCCGCTGCTTGGCCCGGCTTCTTCTTCCTCCTGGGTTTTGCTCGTGGGCTTGGGCGGCGTGGGCGGCTTGCCCTTTTCCACAATCGATTGTTGATTGCTGCCCACCAGCACTTCGCCGGCTACAGTTTTGGAACGCACAGCCACCTGCCCTTCGTATACACGCACCACCGTGGTCTGATTCTGATCCACATCCAGTTCCAGTTCCGTACCGCGGATGGCCACCACCGCGCTGGGACTCTCAATTTCTCTTACCTGGCGTGTGCTGACGACCTTTTTAAATTTCGCCCAGATATTTCCGGCCCACAACGTGAAGCTCATCTTATCTTCCTGATCGCTGCGGTTAGTCTTAATCTCTTTGACATCGAACACCGTATTCTCATTGACCTTAATGACCGATCCGTCAGGCATGGCCAGTTCCACCCGTGAATTCAAAAAAGTTTTGATCCGGTCCCCGCTAAAAACTTTTTGCCGTATACGGGCCTTTTGCCATGAAGTTTTACCGCTGGATTGAATCTGCACTTTTCCGATCACAAATTTTACCGTCGCGCCCGGCGGCGTTTTCTGGTCTGAAAAGGCCAGGAATGTAACCGCTAAAACCAGCAAAACGGAAAGATATTTGAACCTATTACGAAACATGGGACTTCCTTTCATTTAAAGTCACTTTCTTCGGGCGCATATCCCTGATGAAAAGTGCCCTCCGTTTTCAAGATAAAATCAACTTTACCGAAGATGTCGCCATCTCTGGCAGAGTACGCAGTTTTGCATGATTAAATATTGATTTCCCAGACTTGCCTGACAATGACTGCAATCACATCTCAATATTTATATCGGTTACATGATTTTGCAGTAATCCATATAAAGCGACCAGATATTTTCCACATAATTAATGGTTTCGTTGTACCCATAGAAATAGCCGTAACGCGGTTTACCGGTAGGCCAGACCTGGAGATGAAGCTGCCAATCGGTTTTCTTTAACATGGTTAAATAGGGACGTACATTTTTCCAGCGATGGGGCGAAAGCTTGAAATAGCGGGCGATATCCTGAGCGTCAAACACATGCCCCACACCGCAATTATAGCTGGCTAACGCCAGCTTGGTACGATCGGGACGGGGCGCTTCCGGGAACAAGCGATACTGTTTGTAAAGATGGTAAATACCGGCCGTGATATTCTCTCTGGGATTTTTCAGAATATATTCAATGTCCAGTTCCTTACTCAGCTCCCGGGCCGTATACGGCATGATCTGCATCAACCCGCGGGCGCCCACCCGGCTGCGGGCCTTATCCCGAAATCCCGATTCCTGCACAATCTGGGCTGCGATCAGACGCCAGTCAAATCCGTATCGCTTGGCATATTTCTTAATGATCGGTTTGTAATGTAAAATGGACTTCCCGATATGACTGGTGGACAGCTCCCGCTCCAATTCCATCAAACGCTTCTTCTGGGCCAGTTTGCGTTCGATCTCTTTCACCAGCGTCGTGTCCT
Organism: uncultured Calditrichaceae bacterium; assembly: GCA_964547355.1. Classification (GTDB taxonomy): domain Bacteria; phylum Calditrichota; class Calditrichia; order Calditrichales; family Calditrichaceae; genus CAZJNP01. The sequence continues at coordinate 7,554 of CAZJNP010000051.1, read as the reverse complement.
GGCCGGCGCCCGAAATGGAAGGTCCGAAATCGCACCCAACAAAACTCATAAAGACCGCGAATATCAGGACCAAATATGGGAATTTCTTGGTCATTAGTTCAGACTCATTCCGATAATTAGACCTACAATCAATCCGATCATGATAAAAATACCGCCCACCACCATACCGACCGCCAGATTGCCTTTTTCCAGTTCGTTCGGTATGTCGAAACGCGTGCTCCTGTTTACCAGCTTATACGTCACAACCGACGAGACCATACCCACCAGCACGCCTATGATGGCATAAACAAAATTACGCACCATGATCGGGTCAAACCAGGTGAATTCCATGCCTCACCTCTCTTGTTAAATATTAACGACCAATTTATTAAAAACCTGAGCAGCAGCATACATTTTGCACACCGCTCTTTTGCTATTTAACAGTATAACTATTTTTGTTTTTTTAGTCAATGCTCAGGGAAAAAACTACGTGTATTTATTCACCGCAAACGGGACAATGTGCACAGCCCGCGGACAGGCAATAGCTCTGGTATAATTCTAGCAATCCCTGAAGATATACCGGCGCTATGGATTTGGTCGTATCCGATAACCAGGTAAATTGGCGCCGCAGAAACCCGTAAACCGCCACAGGCGGCAGGTTAAAATAAAAATCCTCCAGATAGTCCGCAAAGCCGAAACTGCCCCGGCGCGCGGCATGAGCCATGGCCAGAGGGATCAGCACATTGATCAAAATCTCCACGATCCGCGCCCGGCCAAAATAATAACGGTGTGCAGGGCTTTTACGCGGCCCCGCCAGACTAAAGTGCTCACGCCAATAGGAACGGCAGGGAACGCGAAATATCTCAAACAGACGTTTATTTAGCTGAGAAAAAGGATCACGCACGGCGAATACTTCCCACAACCGCCGGAAAGGCGCATCGCCTAATCGCCATAACAGGTGCACGCCTGCGGCTAAACGGAAATGGGGATGGTTGACCGATCGTTGCCCGGCCCATTGCCAGGCTGCTTTGGGAAGAGGTACTTGTGGTAACTCCGATTGGTGCTGGAAAAAACGGGCCGTTAAAAACGCCGACCACAAATCGCTATTTTTGGAGACTGGCAGAAAACCGGCCAACCCGCCATACAGGGCATACAGGGTCTCTTCATCCCAGCCTGCGCCGTCCGCATGGGCGAATGCCACAGGCCAGGGCCATTTACCGGCCAAACGCTCAAATGCGTTTCCGTTATCCGGATAACCCAGCGCCCGCCAGAAAGCGCGGTGGAACAATCGCTCCGGGTCTTCCGCTTCCAGCAGACTCTGAAAAGCCCGCACTCTTGCTTTTAACCGCTGCCCGGCCAGTTGCTCAATGGATTTCTGGGCCTCCGGCCGAAGCGCCGGATGGGAACAGCCCTGCGTGGCGTTTGTATCGGGTACCGGCAACGCCAAGGTGGGTATCCGGCCGGGCGCCAGGCGGTGTGTAACCGGCTGGAGCGTATGCGCTCCTTGCGCCACCAGATGCAGTAACACGCCGGCAAAGGCCTGATCCAGATGGTGCTGATGATGGTACCAATCCTCAAACCGGCAATGGCATTCCACATCGCCCTGATACACCACGCCGTCCAGCTCAAAACGGGCCGCCACAAAATCCGGCCCGCGTGCCGGATTGAGCCGCCCCGGCCACAACACCCGCAACCGATGGCCGCCGCTGTGGACCACTTCTCCGCTCTGCCCCAGCCGCTGCCATTGCCGGTACAATGCTTCCTCTTTCATCCGGAACCGCACCAGAACTTTACTTATTTCGTTTGAAATATAATATATTTTATACTATATTACAATCATTATATTTTACTTTAACCACAAACGGGAAAAATGAAAATGGAGAAAAAACTCCACGACCAGGAGGTCCGCAAGCGCATCGACTGGATTCGCCGTCAGCAGGGGCTCAGCCAGGAACAGTTCGCCCGGCGCCTGCGCATCAGTCAGCCGGCGGTCAGCATGTATCTGAACCGGCGTATTCCGCCCGCCGATGTGCTGCTGCGCATGGCCCGGTTGGGCAACACAACCATCGAATGGATTTTGACCGGAGAAAAATCCTATCTTTACCGCCCTTCCGATTCCGATACACACCTTAGCGAACCGGAAACGCCTTACGACGCCGAATGGGAACTGCTGCATAAAATAAACCGCCTACCGCTGGAGGTACGCCATGCGCTGCATGTGCTGATCGATCGATTGCTTAGCGCAGAATCCGGCGCGCCACCACCAGATGACGGCGGTAATATTTATCCGTAAGTTCCGAAATCACCACCCCCCGTTCCGTGGAAGCATGGATGAAGCGTCCTTGCCCCAGATAAATACCCACGTGATTGATGCCACCGGTACCGTTAAAGCGAAAAAACAGCAGATCGCCCGGTTTGAGGTAGGGCAACGCCACCGAACGCCCCAGTTTGCGTTGCAGCTTGGCCTGACGCGGCAGGGACCGCCCATAGACGCGCTCATAAATCCGGCACACCAGGCCGGAACAGTCGATTCCGGACAGATCATTACCGCCGTACCGGTACGGCGTACCCAGCCAGCGTTCAGCCTCCTCCTGCAAGCGACTTTGCTGCGCTTTCGGTTGAGCGGGTTTGGAACGATAGTAGCTGGCAGGAGCGCAGGAAAATAAAAAGAGAAAGAACAGAAAAAAAAGGGATACAAACGGTTTCTTCAAAGGGTCGGGAGCACGAGAAAGGGCAAGAGTAGGTTTTAGGAAGAAAATGGCGGACACCGGTTTTTTTAAACGGCGGGTCACCATTCGCGTTTCCTGATAAATGTGGCCAGATGTTCCAGGATCTGCCGGGCATGGTTTTCCGGCAGGCGGCGCAGGTTTTCAAACGCCGCGTCAAAATAACGGTCGGACATGTGCTGAACAGCGGTCAGAACGCCGGTTTCCTCCAAACGCGCCCGGAACTGTTCCAGTGTCAGGTCGAACACCTCTTTGAGAGGCATGATTTCGGAAAGCTTGATCACCAGAATGGTCTGCTTGTGCCGCTCCAGATCACTGCCGATATCCTTGCCCAGCACCTGCTGGTCGGAGAGGACATCCAGAAGGTCGTCCTGAATCTGAAAGCCCATGCCCAGGGCGTAGCCAAAATCCCCGGCATGTTGCACCGTTTGCGGATCGCTCTCGGCCACCATGGCGCCCAGTTCGCAGGAAAGGCGCAGTAAGGCCGCGGTTTTACGCCCGATCATGTCCAGGTACTCCTGCTCGTCTACCCGGGACTGTTCTTCGAACATTTTATCCTTACCCTGTCCCTCGCACACCACCACCATGGTGTCGGCAAAACGGCGTGCCATTTCTTTGACATCGCCACGTGGAGAGGCCAAAAGCTTCTGAAAGGCCATGCCCATCAATCCGTCGCCGGCTAAAATGGCCGTAGCCACATCCCACTTGTTGTGCACTGTGGGCGCGCCGCGCCGCAGATCGTCCTGATCCATAACGTCGTCGTGTACCAGAGTAAAATTATGCAGCAGTTCCACGGCCGCCGCCGCGAATCTGGAAACCTCCGGTCCCGTACCCAGCGCCTGCGCCATCAATTCCAGCAGCAGCGGCCGGATGCGCTTGGCCGGAAGCTTCAGCACGTAGCGGATGGGATCGTAAAAGGAGGGGATGGGGGCGTGCGGCCGGATCGTGTTTAACTCTTCTTCCACAGCGTTCAAATACGGTGATAATTCGCGCTGTAGTTCTGATTGTAATTCGTTCATACAAAATGGCTCGCCGCTTAATCTGATAGAGGATGGCCGGGTAGCAAGTCTTATATTTGGACGGACAATGTTTACGCCCGCTGCATTACTACCGGTCGGCTATTTGAATTGATTACTTATGATTTCGTAAATCTGCTCCCGGCTTTCCGCCTTGAGCAGCGCATCCCGCATTTCTGCGCTCTTTAAATTTCTGGAAATGATGGCTAATGTCTGAATATGCGGCCCGGAGGTGTCTCGGGGTGAAAGTACTAAAAAGATCAACTGGGCCGGTTTGCCGTCCAGAGATTCAAAATCCACCCCTTCCGGCTTAATCCCGAACGATAACACCAATTCATTCACGCCGTCGGTTTTGGCGTGGGGAATGGCCAAACCGTTTTCCAATCCGGTACTCAGGTAACCCTCGCGCGCCAGTACGTCCTGCAAAGCGATTTCCCGGTCCACCAGCTTACCGTTTTGATGAATCATTTCCAAAAGCTCTTCGATCACTTCAAATTTCGTCTTCCCTTCTAAATGCGGTTGGATCTGCTCCACAGGAAGATAATCCGCCAGTCGCATAATTCCTCCAATCATTGTTAAAGGCGAATTTACCCATTTCAAATTTTTATGTCAAACATAACCGAAAAGTATTGGCATACTATCTCAGAATTGCCTAAATTAATTGAAATATTAAGTATGGAGGAAACATGCGACTGACCGATCTTTTGCCAGAAGAACACATTTTAATCGACCTCAAAGCGGAAGACCGTGACTCTGCCATCAAACAACTGTTGTCAGTGCTCAACAAGGATCAAATTATTGCCGATTTTGACCAGGCCTATCAGGCAATTCTGGAAAGAGAAAAAATAATGACCACCGGCGTGGGGAACGGAATCGCCATTCCTCATTGCAAACACGTCTCCTGCCCCAATTTTGCCGTTGCGTTTGGCATGCATCGCAAGGGCATTAATTTTGAATCCATCGATAAAAAACCGGCCAAGCTGATTTTTTTGCTGATCGGACCAGAAAACAACCCCAGTTTGCATATTAAACTTTTAAGCCGCATTTCCCGACTCATGAGCAACGAGGATCTGCGGGCACAGTTGATCAAATGTAAATCGCCCGGGGAAGCCCTGCAATTGCTTCAGGAAGAAGAAGACTACTATTTTGACATCGAATAACGCCATGCATCTGATTATTCTCTTTTTAAATAAAGAAGAATTCTTGAACGAAATTCTGGAAGCACTGGTGGAACTGGATATTCCCGGAGCGACGGTGGTGGACAGCGTGGGGATGGGACGCATCCTGGCGCATGACATTCCTATTTTTGCCGGATTTCAGAATTTGCTCAACGAGAGCCGGCGTGGTAATAAAACCATTTTTACCACCGTTCCGGAGCATAAAATTGATGCGCTGATCCGCGAAGTGGAACATGTTTTAGGGCCTCTGGACCAGCCCGGCAACGGCCTGTTAATCAGCCTGCCGGTCGATCGGGTGGTGGGCATCCCCAAAAAAACGCATCCTTAGCGGAAATACCCGATGGCAGAACTGCAATCCAATGAGTACATAGGCAATTTCAAGATCATTGGTAAATACAGTGAAGGCGGCATGGCGCTGATCTATAAAGCCATTCAGCCTTCCCTGAAACGTACGGTGATCCTGAAAAAACTGAAAGACCCCAATCGAGAAATCATTCGCCGCTTTAAAAAAGAAGCCCTGCTCAGCGCCTCCTTCCACCACGAAAATCTTGTATCCATTTACGAATTTCTTTATACCAACCGCAATTACTATCTGGTGATGGAATACGTCGACGGTGAAGACTTGCGCACACTGATCGATTATCTGGCGCCCTTTCCACCCCACGTGGCCGCTATGATCACCCTGGATATCGCCCGGGCCCTGGAATACACCCACAACCGCAACATCATCCACCGCGACATTAAGCCCAGCAACATCCTGATCTCGTACGAAGGGGATGTTAAGCTGATCGACTTCGGCGTGGCTAAGGACGACGTCTCCACCCGGCTGACCTTAACCGGCATGATCGTAGGAACACCGGCCTACATGTCTCCGGAGCAGGCCAACGGGGAACCGCTGTCCGTTCAGAGCGATTTGTTTTCGCTGGGCATCCTGCTGTACGAAATGCTGACCGGAACCAAACCTTTCTTCGGGGAAACCAATACGGAAATCCTTTCTAAACTCATCCGGAATAAATTTTTGCGTCCGGAACGCATTAATCCTGAAATCCCGCGCCTGTTGCGACGGATTGTCCGGAAGGCCATGCGCAAAGACCCCCGCAAACGATATCAGAACGCCACCGAAATGATCCACGACCTGGAACGGGTACTCTCCTGGCAAATCCGCAGTCAGAAGAAACGGCTGCTTTCCCGGTTTCTGAACCGCCTGAATAAAACCAAACTCACTACCAGTACCAGTCTGGCTTCCGCGTTTTTTGCCCGCGCCCATCCCGGTCGTTCCTGGACGCTGGTGCAGTCTCTGCTCATTTTATTGACTCTGGTCGGATTGAGTTTCGAAACCCTGCTGTTTCAGAGCAACCATCTCAGCTGGTTAAAATTGACGGTGCAGGCCGCGCGCTACGAGCTGAAACTGGATGACCAGTCCACCAGGGAATACACGAACTCTTCCCTTTTGATTGGCCCGCTTCTTAACGGGTCGCATATGCTGGAGCTTCACAAACCGGGTTCACTTTTTACCGCCAATTACTATTTTTACCTGCCACCTAACGACACCCTACAATTAAACGTACAGTTACCGGACACCACCCTGCCGGCGCAGGTGCACATCGTCACCGATCCTGCCGGCTTAAACGTGGATATTGACGGTCAGCCGATGGGAATTAGCCCCTTGCCGCCCCTGACTTTACCCGGCGGGCGGCATACAGTCACGGTGCGCGATCATGAAGGCGTCCTTTACCGGCAAACCCTTTCCCTTACTCCAGGACGCAGTTATGGCGTATATTTTAGTTTGCGCCGACCTTAACACAATGGGCGCGCTTTCTCTTTAAGCCGTTTTCCGGAAAACTTTTCGCTCTAAATTACGTTTTTGTTTCCGCCCGGGATTTTGTAAATTTGCCTTTCAATTAGTTTTCCGGCGCCGTAAGGCCCGTTTTTTAAACGTAGATCGAACCAACTTGAATTAAAAGACAGGAAACGTATTTTGAGTACACTAAAGAGAATTAAAGGGACACAGGATATTTTACCCGGAGTCAGCGAGCATTGGGCCGCTCTGGAAGCGATCATCCGCGAAGTCATGAGGGCATACAACTTTCGGGAATTACGCACGCCCATCTTCGAACAGACCGAACTGTTCGCCCGCGGCATCGGTCAATTAACCGACATCGTATCCAAAGAAATGTACACCTTCACCGACCGCGGCAAAAAGCAGTTGACGCTCAAACCGGAGATGACCGCTCCCATCGTGCGTGCCTATCTGGAAAATAAACTTTACGCCAGGGCGCAGGTGAACAAGTTCTTTTATATCGCGCCCCTGTTCCGGCAGGAAAATCCCCAGGCCGGACGTCTGCGCCAGTTTCACCAGTTCGGAGCGGAAACGCTGGGCGCCGCATCTGCCGACGCCGATGTGGAAATCATCGATCTGACGCTGGCGATCTACCGCCGGGTGGGACTGCAGGGATTAAAACTGCGCATTAATTCAGTGGGCGACGACCAATGCCGCCTTCCCTACAAAAAGATGCCGCAAGCTTATATCCTTCCCAATCTGAAGCAATACTGCCCGGATTGCCAACCCCTCTTGGCCGAAAATCCCATTAGTAACCCGTCCTGTACAAGCGAACACCTTCACCGCCTAACTGTCCTCTCTCCCCCCCTGCATGC
>CAZJNP010000050.1:0-11920 GCA_964547355.1 uncultured Calditrichaceae bacterium | reverse complement strand
ACCACGAAAGGGGGTAGCTAATCTATGGAGACAATTGAAGACCTATTTCAGGATTTAATGGATATGGTTAATTTGATCATTGATGCGGGCGGCGTGGCAGCAGTAGGCCAGGGAATTTCCAAACGGATGGATTTTGCGAAGAAAAAAGCTGTCACCGATGCACAGGGTCAATTGTCCGAAATCTTTAACACCAAAGTAAACAGGCTGAAAAAATCTTTTGCGGAAGAGATCGGCAGCGCGGATGATCCGGAAATTAACGAAGCCTTTACGGATGTGGTGAAAACCCTCTCCAGCACAGTGCTGAGAGGCGCCGTAGTGAAAAAGGTTAAGTACATGCGGGATAAGGAAACCGGGCAAATTACCGCGGCGGCAGTCATAGCCATTGAACCGAATAAGATCAATATGTCCATCCTCGATGAACTGAAGAACAAAAAACCCAAATTATACGAAAGATTCCGCGCTTCTCAGGCTTATGATGAACTGAAAAAAGAAATGGAAGCCTACGAAAAACAACAGAATGCCGGATATTAAGGTTTAGTTCGGGATGGCTGTATAAAGCCATCCCTTTCTTTTCAATTTTAGTTTCAGCCGGCGGATTTATATTTCTTTTAGAATCGGAAAAGAGTGCCGACATCCTGGGTTGGCACTTTTATATTTACTTAAAAGAGTGAATAGAATGCGACGAATAAAGCTCTTTCTTACGATTTTTCTGTTATCGATATTGGTACAATCCGGGAAAGCAACCAATGTGTATCCGGAATGGTTTCTTTATCCCCGGAATTATCCGGACCTTATTGTTGGGTACAGCTATCAGGGACAGGACGCAGAGCAGAACGCGGAAAACCTTTATTGCGCTTATAAGGACTGTATTGCCTGGGGCACGCTGGAAGTTTTTGATATGGAAGGAAATAACGAACTACTGAAAAACAGCGATTATTTTTATTATTTTTCACCGGATTCGCTTGAAAAAATTCGCGGTCGGTTAAAATTAGTGGACCTTTTTGAAACCAATATTTTTTCCGGAGATTATATTGCGGCGTTTTATCCGGATACGGGTTTAGAGATAAGCGCCCAACGATTACGCCCGGAAGATATTCCCAGACCTACCTGGGTGGATCGCACCTTTTGGCAGGATAACCAATATTATTATGGCGTGGGCATTTACACCAGTATGGGGCTTGAAAACGACGCCTGGAAAACGGCCGAGGAGCAGGCGATTTTTACCATACTTAACGCCTTGGCTGTTCAGGTAGGAAAAATCAATCTGATCAGTGGCGAAAGTTCTGTTGTTCCCAATGGGAGAAATATGGAAGAAATATCTTTAATTCGCATTAAATATCAAATCAAAAATATCACCGTTGTAGAGCGCTATCCAGATTTTAAGCAAAAAGTTTTTTACGTATTGGTTCGCATTCCTAAGGGAGATATTTGGTCTCCCATGATGTCGCGATGACTTTTTTTAAGGACGAAAGAGAAAGGAAGTTCCATGAAAACAATATTACTGTGGCTGCTTGTCTTAATTTTACCTGCCATGGCATACGATTTTAAAGTCACGGTAAAATGGGATGAAATGGCTATGTCCGGGGAAGCCGAGGCAATTTTGCAATACTACCATGATGGAAAAGTGGAGGCGATTAGGGGGAACTTAAGCAAACCGTCTTCCGATGGAAATGTTCAGGTGAATCGCACTTTTTCGGGAGGCTCTCAGGAGTTTATCATTAACAACAGCAGGGGGAAATTGTTTAATATTTGGGTGGTAAATCAGATCATGGACGAATCTTTCGCTTCCGACGAAGATTACCTGATGCTTTCCCAGGCCAAAGCGGAGGTTTGGGTGGAAGATAATGTCAATAAACAGACGTATCGGATACGCGTTCCTGAGAATACGCCTGGTTTGGTTTTTAGAGGCGGAGCTATTGTGGACGGCCATTTTTTCGAACTGACCGAAATGTTCAAACAACAACGCATTTACAAGGTACAAATCGTGGATGCGGTTACCGGAAAACTGTTACCGGGAGTGAATGTAATCATAAAAAACAAGCGCACGGGTGAATCCGTAGGAATGGGGCAGACCGATCAGAACGGTATGTTCTTGAAGAAATGCGATTACGGGGCTTATGATGTTCTGTTCAGCAAAAAAGGCTATTTGTCTTCCAAGCATGAGTTTACGATGGATTTAACCGAACTTCCGGTGGCTATGAATTTTGCTCTGACCCCGGTCGTGCAGGAATTCAGGATCGTACTTACCTGGGGTGCTTTTCCCAGAGACTTGGATGCCCATTTAGCCGGCCCCGAACCCGGCGGTGGACGTTTCCATATCTGGTGGCGGCATAAGGTATTAATCGCTGGTAAAAATTTCCTGGATGTGGATGATCAAAATGCTTACGGACCGGAAACCATCACCATTTACAAGCCGGCTAAGGGTGTGTACCACTATGCCGTGCATAATTTTAGCGGCAGGAATCGTTCCGACAGCCAGGAATTATCCTTTAGTCACGCCCATGTGGATGTTTACGCAGACGGCCGTTTGCAGGCAAGTTTTAATGTTCCTCAGGGAAAACGCGGCAACGTGTGGCATGTGTTCGATATTGGTCAAAATTTTCAGATAATCCCTGTAAATCGTCTTTACGATCAAAGCCGCAGTGCAGACGTGATTCAATAACGTTTACAAACCGGAGTCCATCTCAAGGTTTTTGTGTGTGATAGCTAATAATTGTGAAAGGGATGCAGCCACCTTTCCTGCGTTTAAAAACAGGGGGAGCGGTTCATGGGCACCGGAAAAGTTAAATTCCTGACGTGCGCGGGATGATTTATCCGGAGTCAATATTGTTTTGCACAATTTCGGTTAAGTTGCTGGTCATCACTTACATTCGACCAATAATAGGTTAATTAATACGAATCGAATATAATCAAGGAGAACACAATGTTCCGATTATATCTGCATATTCTGGGGGTAATTTTGTTAACCGGACAATTATTGGGTCAGGATGATTTTCAGAAATGGCTGAAAAAGGATATGCAGCAATACCAGAATTTTCTGGAAAAGGAAGACAAAGCGTTTGCCGATTTTCTGAAAAAAGACTGGGAAGCATTTCAGACCACCATGGGGGTAAAAGCCGATACCAAGCCCAAACCCGTTACCATTCCAGTGGCAAAGGAAAAAGACAAGCCCAAAGTTGTTCCCAAAGAACCGGTGAAAATGGTGGTTGATATTCCCAAACCCAAACCCAAAAAGATTCCGCTGCCCAAACCCAAACCGGTTATTACGCCCAAAGCGAATATTCTGCATGTGAAGTATAAAGGTGTTGATTTCGTATTTGACGCCGGAAAGAAATCGGTTCCTCAATTGACGTATCCGCTGGATAATAAGCAGATTGCCAATAGCTGGCAGACCATCGCCAGCGCAAATTACAAAACAACTCTGGAGCAGCTCGAAGCTTACCGCAAAAAAATGATTCTCAACGACTGGGGATTTATTGAATTGGTGCATGCCTATTCCCACGCAAAATATAAGAATGATCAAAATCGTGCCCGTTTATTGAGCTGGTTTCTGCTTGTTAAATCCGGTTACGACGTGAAGATTGCCTATAAAAAAAACATGCTGTATTTGCTGATGCCTTCCCGGGAAATGATTTATGAGAATCCCTTCGTAACCATTAATAATAAAAAATATTATTTCGTACGCTTTGGCAGAAAACCTCTGGACCTTTCGGGTAAAATTTTTACCTATGCCGGTAGCTACCCAAAGGCGGATAAAACCATTGCATTGAGCATCGAATATATTCCGATTTTAAAAAATAAAATTGAGACCAAGGAACTTCGTTTTCAGTTTGAGGGTAAAGTTTACCGCATTTCGGTACAGTATGACCATGATGTGGTGGATTTTTTCCGCAATTACCCCCAAACAGAACTAAAAGTTTATTTTACCGCGCCGGTTTCGACACCAGCTCTAAATTCTTTATACCGGGCATTAAAACCCCATCTGGAGGGTAAAAATCAGCTCCAGGCGGTAAATTTCCTGCTTCGTTTTGTTCAAAAATCCTTTGAATACAAAACAGACGACCGCCAGTTCGGACGCGAAAAATATCTAATGCCGGAAGAGACCATCTACTATCCGGCCTCAGATTGTGAGGATCGTTCCATTTTGTTTTCTTTTTTGGTTAAAAATTTACTTAAACTGGATGTGGTAGCGCTTGACTATCCCGGCCATATCGCCACGGCCGTACGGTTCGAAGCGGACATTCCCGGCGCCTCGATCACCTTTAACGGCCAGAAATATATTATATGCGACCCGACGTATATTAACGCAGACGCCGGAATGGTCATGCCTCAGTTTAAGGAAGTTCGGCCAAAGGTATTATATTTCTAATTATCCGGATTCGGTTCATGACCGGACCGAATAAGTTTTTATGAACGAGCAGATGGCTTAAGGAGGCTCGAGAATGAAATTCCTAAAATCGGTGGTATTGGTTTTATTCTTAATTGCCATAGGGCAATCCCAGCAGATTGCCAAAGTCACTTTTCCAATCGGAAAAAATTTCGTGCAAAATAAAGGCTCCCAGCAGTGGAAAGGTGTCCGTTATTTTATGCCCTTGTACAATAAGGACAAAATCAAGACTTCCAAAGAATCCCGGTGCGAGGTTACTTTTCAGAATAAAAAAGTGATGCGGATCGGTGAAAATTCGGTGGTGGAAATTACAAAAGACGCATCCGGTACCGAAGAAGTAAAAATGAGCCGAGGCTTGGCCTGGCTCAGTATTTTTCTGCCCAAAGGTAAATCTAAAATCAGGGTGCGCACGCCTTCTTCCGTTTGCTCCATCCGCGGAACGGTGTACCGGCTGAATTGTGATTCCACCCAAACAACCTATCGTTGCTACAAGGGCAAAATTGCAGTGACGCCCTTTGAGAAAGACGGAAAAACCCTGGCCGATTCCACTTTTAGCATTGGCGCGGGGGAAGAGCTGATTTTAGTAAAAGATTTCGAAGAGTACAAAAAGCAGCAGGAAAAAGCGTTTCAGGATTTTAAGAAGAAAGACCAGGATGCTTTTGAGGAATTTCTGCGTAAAGATCAGCAACAGTTCGACGATATGGTAAAAAAAGACCTGGCCGCTTTTAAGCAGTTTGGGGAAATCGCCTTCAAACGTAGTAAATTTGATGAGGAAAAAGACGCCCAATCTGACTGGGTGCAGTGGAATAAGCAAAGGGATCTGTTGCTGCAACAACAATAAATGGTTTCGCGATTAAAATATAATTTAGCAAGGCAGGCGATTGCCTGCCTTTTGTTTTGGTAGACATTCAGAGGATGACACAGAATGCCCAAAAGATATCTTAGTTATGTGATTACAGCGCTGTTATTATTCACCGCATGCGGTAAAAATAAGGACGAAAAATCAAACGTCCCGCAAACACCAGGCGTAGATTCCGCAGCCGTTGATACGGTATCGCTTCAGGTTCCCGTATTTAACGGTATCAACACGCTTTCCTGGGTAACCCGCCCGCCTGAAAAAGAAGGATACCTTTATGCATCCGGTTGGGGGCGGTCTCTGCGCGCCAATATCAGCAGGAATAAAGCGATGCTAAAAGCGCAGAAAGAACTGTCGCGTTTGCTCAAACGCAGGCCTGCTCTGGAAACAGACTCCTTAAAATTACATAGAGGCGGGGTGCAGGACGTCCCGGACAGCGAAATTGACGTATCGCTTTCGTCATGGCGGATTTTACAGCAAAAACAGATAAAGAAAGGCAGATACTGGTACTCATTCGTCTTGATTGAACTCCCGGTTCATGAGAATTAGTTTAATTAATCAATTTTCAAGTTACACTTACAAATTAGGAGGTAAATACAATGCATAAATTAATTGTGTTATTGTTCATTAGTTTATTCATGTTTTATTCCTGCAGCGACAATTCCACCGATCCGACCAAGGAAGAAAACGAAGCCCCGGTCGCACCGTCCGAAAATACGATGATGATCGATTTCGGTGATTTTGAATACACGACCGCCCAGGGCATTCTGAAGACCGCAGACCAGCAAACCATGACCAATTGGTTACGCGCAGCAACTACAGTTTTTTTCTGGAAAACCATCGCTCAATTTACCCTGGCGGTTCCCACCATGGCCTTAAAGATGGCAATTGTTGTTGAACCTCAATACGAAGATGGTACCTGGATCTGGTCTCATGATTTTAACACCGGTGAGGGAAGTTTTAACGCCACTCTAAAAGGCTTTAGGGATGACACCGCACAGCGATGGAATTGGGAAATGTACATTTCCATGGAAGGCTCGTTCCAGAATTTCAAATGGTTTTACGGCTTTTCCAGCTTTGATGGATCGAACGGAGGTTGGACAATCAATAAATCTCCGGAAGATACGAATCCCTTCCTTGATGTCGCCTGGGAAATTCATGAAGACAGTACCCGTGTGGTTAAGTGGACCAATGCGGACACCAGCAGCAATGGGTATGGCTCCTATATCGAATTTGGCACCATGGTGGACGAACTGTACAACGCCTATTTTACGATTCTTGATAAAAGCGAAGACCCGGCCCGCGTGGTGGAAATCCAGTGGAACACAACGACCAAAGCAGGGCGTATTAAGGATGAGGCGTTTTACCAGGACACCAATTGGCACTGCTGGGATGAAAACCGCCAGGATGTGGAATGCCCGCAATAATTTCATTTGTTAAAGGATGCCTTCGGGCATCCTTTTCTTTTAAAAGCTTTGAATTATTCCTCGCGCAAAGACTAAAAGTCGTAAAGAAATTCAATAAAATACAATGTATCGTACAATGGAACTCCTCAGTGTTAAAGTGGAATATAACTTTATGATTTTTTAAAAACATTAGTGTTTTAGTATCTTTGCGTGCGATTAATTTTTAAGGGTTTCTTTTTTATTCATATATAATCGATCGGTACTGTTGGGGGAAACGGAATGTCCCTGTTTTTTTGTTTGTCGGAGGAAGAAAAATGCATGTCATAGTTCTTGGTGCCGGATTAGTTGGCCGGCCTCTTGCCGCCAATTTAGCGCAGAATACAGAGTTAACGGTTAGCGTTGCCGATGTGGATTCTGCCGCTTTGGATCGGTTTGCTCCAGATTCAGAAGTACAAACCATAAAGGCCGATTTATCACAGGCCGAAGAAATAAAACGTGTAACAGCAGACGCTGATCTGGTTATTAATGCTTTACCGGGTTTTTTAGGATTTAACGCGCTGGAAGAAATTATCTCTGCAGGTAAAAACGTGGTTGATATTGCCTTCAGCGAGCAAAATCCGTTACAGCTCGATGCCCTGGCCAAAGAGCGGGACGTGACTGCCATTGTAGATTGCGGTGTGGCGCCCGGTATGAGCAACCTGCTGGTAGGGTATGCCGATGCCATGTTGCAAAAAACTGAGTTTGTGGAGATTCTCGTGGGAGGACTACCCAGAGTCCGCACGCTCCCTTACGAGTATAAAGCCGTATTTTCACCGCTGGATGTGCTGGAAGAATACACTCGGCCGGCCCGCCTGGTAGAGGGGGGGAAAGTAGTTGTTAAACCGGCCCTGTCTGATGTGGAGGAAATCGATTTTCCAGGCATCGGCACGCTGGAAGCTTTTAACAGTGACGGGCTGCGCACACTGATCGAAACAATTCCCGCTGCCCATATGAGGGAAAAAACACTCCGTTATCCCGGTCATGCCCAAAAAATAAAACTATTGCGTGATACCGGTTTTTTGAACAAAGAACCGATACGGATTAACGGCCAAAAAATCCGACCGATCGATTTGGCAGCGAAACTTCTTTTTCCCCTGTGGCAATTACAGCCGGGAGAGGAGGATATCACGGTAATGCGTGTAACGGTGGAAGGTATTTCAGACGGGAAAAGGATGCGTTATTCCTGGCACCTTTTTGATCAATACGATTCGAAGACACAGGTGCACTCCATGGCGCGTACCACCGGTTATACTGCGGTAATGGCCGCCTATTTGTTGCTGGAAGGAAAATTTAAACAAAAGGGAATTATTCCTCCCGAAAAAATCGGTTACTGTACTTCTTGCGTCTCATTCATCCTGAAGGGATTGGAAGACAGGGGCGTACGGTATGAATTCAGAAAAGAAGAAATTGACATTAAATAGCCATTTTATTGTCGCAAACGATTTTAAACGCATTGAAAAAAATCAACGACCGATAAAAAACCGATTACTCAAATAGCGAATGAAGGTGTCCTGAAATGAAAATAATGGTTACCGGCGGAGCGGGTTTTATTGGAAGTCATCTGGTGGATCGCTTAATGCAGGAAGGGCATTCCGTGGTGGTGATCGATAATCTGAAACGAGGGAAAAAAGCGTTCATCGCCGCCCATTTAGAAGCCTCAAATTTTCAATTCCACAAACAAGACATTCGGGATTATAATGCCATTGAACCTTTATTCAGCGGATGTCAGGTTGTTTATCATCTTGCTGCCCAGTCAAACGTGCTGGGGGCATTCTCTGATCCGGATTATTCTTTTTTTACCAATGTGGTCGGTACGTTCCATGTGTTAAAGGCCGCTCAAAAGGCGGGCGTGGATCGATTCATCTTTTCTTCATCCAGAGAGGTTTACGGAGAGGCAGAGTACTTGCCTGTAGATGAGCGTCATCCTCTAAACGCAAAGAATGCCTATGGAGCGAGTAAAATCGCTGGTGAAAAATATTGTCAGGTTTTTCAAAAAAATCATGGTTTAAAAACGGTAATTCTTCGTTTTGCCAATGTTTACGGAACGCGTGATTCCGATCGGGTCATTCCCATTTTTTTGCGAAATGCGCAAAAACAGCAGGACCTAATCGTTTATGGCGGGGATCAGGTCATCGATTTTATCTCGGTGTCCCTCGCCGTGGATGCTTTGTATCAATCTTTGTCCAATGAATTGGCGCTGACAGGACCCACCAACGTGGGTTCGGGCAAAGGAACCACCTTATTTGAGCTGGCTGAACAGATTCAAATGTTAACCAAAACCCGATCTCGCGTGACGGTAAAACCGGCCAGGGAAATTGAAGTGGTAAAATTTATTGCAGATGTGCGTCGTTTTCATTCTGTATTCGACCTTCCGTTTCCGGATGATGCCCTCTACGCCTTGCCGGCCTTGTTATCCTGATGGGATAACGGACGATGATCATTTCCATAGTAATCCTCAAAAACACATTTCTCTAACACTTTAAAAACAATGGAATTAAGCCGTAGTCATTTTCTGCGCCATTTATTTTTTTTATTAACATTTTACAAATTTAACCGATAACCAATAAGCAAAAGATGAACAATCATAAAATCGGGAGAAGAAAGAATGGAATACGTTTTTGACGAGCAAAAAGATATTCTCATTGTCAAGATTAATGAGAAAAGGGCGACGGTGGATTTTTCCGGACAATTCAAAGAAGATTTAATTAAGCACATAGAGGAAAAGAATAAAAATGTCATTGTGGATTTAAGCGCCGCCGAATTTGTGGATAGTTCCTTTTTGGGCGCATTGGTGGCCGGTCTTAAAAAGGCTACCATTAAAAGTGGAGACCTGCGAATTGTAGGATTGCAGCAGCCGGTACGCGCCATGTTTGAACTTACCCGTCTTTACAAAATTTTCGATATTTTTGACACTGTGGAAGAAGCATTAAACAGTTATGAATAATGACGATTCGGATAATTCAAATCGAATTATCCAGAAAAATCAATAGCATAAAAGATCAAATGAACCATAAATCTGTTTATTATTTTTTTATAACAGTTGAAAATTGATTTGCGTCACAATTGGATTCATGAATCACAAGTATTTAATAGCTTTAATCAAACGGGATTATTTAAGTTAGGAAATTGCGCCTTATGCACATGCATTTTGAACAGGATGTTTTTAGCGATTTTGAGTCTGCGACCGAACACGAATGGTTGGAAAGAAATAAGAACGGCGCCTATACTTCCTCCACACTGATAGGTGTAAATTTGCGCCGGGAACATGGCTTATTTGTTGTACCCCAGAAAGATCATCACGAAAAAGTCGTCACCTTGTCCAAATTTGAGGAATCGGTTTTCGTTGAAAACCATCTTTATGAAATATCTACCAACCTTTATACCGACGCCATTTTTCCCAAGGGGTACCAATACATAAAATCTGCACAAATCGATCCTTTTCTGCGTTTATTGTTTCAGGTAGATGACCGTAAGATACAAAAGACCATTTTTCTCCTGCGCGATAAAAATTTGCTTTTAGTGCGCTATGAGTTGTTAAATCAAGGACGACCGATTAAACTAATTATTAAGCCATTCTTAGCTGCCCGCCTTCATCATGCGATTAATACAGAAACACAGGGGTTAAATACGGATTCGTATCTCGGGAAAGGCTGGGTTCGTTGGGCGCCGCGTCCATATTTACCTCAACTTTACATACATTTCTTAAAAGGGGAGTTTGTACCTGCTACCTTGTGGTATCATAATTTTTATTACCCTAAGGATGCGGGACGTTATCCGGAACAAAAAGAATCCTTATACAATCCGGGATTTTTTCGTGTTGAATTAAATCCTTACGACACCTTTGATCTGTTTGTTACTACTGAGGAATTGTCCTTTGAGGATTTGGATTTTGAAGCCCTTTTTCGGCAGGAAGCGACCTCCCGGAAAAACAACGAAAATGACTATCTTACAGAGATTAAATTGCAATCTGATCGCATCCGTGCTGTCAAAGTAAGGGAATATCCTGTATGGACAATTACTGATCTGGAACCCATTCAATCCACAAGAGATCTGTTGTTCGCATTACCAGCGTTACTCGCACTTCCGGATCGCTTAAAAGAATTTGCACAGATCTATCTTAAGCTTGCTGCCTGTGAAAATTCTGGATTGTTGCCGGTAACGTATCCTCCCGATAAAGAAAAAGCTTATTACGGAGCGGCAGACCTCAGTTTGTGGTTTATTAATTGGGGGTATTTTTATTTTTTGAAATCCGGTGAGATCAAACCATTCGAAGAAGGATTGTTTGATACATTCAGAAGTATTATTGAGGCGTACACCAAAGGGACATTGTTTAATATTTATGCGGATAAGGACGGTTTAATTTTTTGCGGGAATAAAAACACCAACCTGAGCTGGATTCCTTTGGTGAACAAAGATGGCGAAGTGTTAAGATATGGCAAATTAGTAGAAATTAACGCCCTATGGTATAATGCTTTAAAAATTTCAGAGTTTTTTTCCCGCCGATTAGGTAAAAAGCGTTTGGGTAACAAGTACAAGAAACAGGCAGAAAAAGTTAAACAGAGCTTTAGAAAAATTTTCGTCAATCAACAGAAAAACGCCTTTTTTGACTTTGTTACACTGGAACAAAAAAATACGGATTTTAGAATCAACCAGTTGGTGCCGCTAGCGTTGCCCTTTGAACTGGTTGATCGGGAAATTGGCATAAATGTTTTTGGACGGGTCCAGGAAGAACTGGTTACACCATACGGTATCCGTTCACAATCCAGTTATGATGCCGGTTTTCAGGAGGACGAATACATTCTTGCACGGCGAAACGTGGCGCAATATTATAACGGAGCCATTTGGCCATGGGCAGTTGCCCTTTATACCCAGGCGTATCTCAATCTAACAACAGATCGCCGCTTAAGGGTAAGTGATTTCTGGAATTATTTTAAACCACTGTTGGAACTTACCGAGAGCGGTTTGTTGGGCTTTATTCCGGAAGCGGTCTTTCTGAACGAACATGTCCATCAGGATGGTATCCAGGATTACGGAACCAGCATGGCGGGCATTTTGTGGAGCGACTTTCTTTTACACCAGGTCCAGAAAGGCTGAAAAAAACACAGAGTATCGCGGAGAAAAAATAGTACTTAGTTAAACGAAACTTTGTTTGGCTTTGCGACGGCTTAGCGCCCGTAACGTGGAAAAGAAAACACAAAACACGGCAATAGAGACGCAACGTACCGCGGAGTT
>CAZJNP010000049.1:0-11940 GCA_964547355.1 uncultured Calditrichaceae bacterium | reverse complement strand
AATGAAGTCATTGCCGACTCTTTGCTGAAAATGGCCGAATTGTCCATCCCCCGGCTGGCGCGCATGCACGGCCTGCCGCTGAACCAGCTTTCCGGAAAACAGGTGCGTATCATTTTAACCGACGCTCCGGATATTACCAACGGCTACGCCATCGACGGCGCTGTGGTCATCTATGCCCTTTCTTCCATGTACATGGATTTCTGGTCTGAGCAGGAGAGTTGGTACAAAACAGTACTCACTCATGAACTGGCACACTATATCACTTTTCAGAAGATCAAGCGTAAATTGAATATATTCGGCCAGCTGGCCAATCTTACCGTTCCCGGCTGGTTTTTCGAAGGCATCGCCCAGTATTTTGCCGAGAACTGGAACACCTACCGGGGAGACATCTACATAAAAAACGCGCTGCTCTCCGGCAAACTCAACTACAACGCCCTCGGCAACAGGGAAAACGGCCGATTGTTGTACGCTTCAGCACACGCGTTTGTGCGGTATCTGGCAACTACTTATGGCGACTCTTCCCTGATCAAATTAATGTCCTACAAAATCAACGGCTGGTATCTGGATTTTGACGAAGCATTCAAATCCGTTTACAAAAAGAAACCGGAGGAAGCTTTTCTGGATTTTATCAGGGAAATGGTTTTGTATTATGGTTCTCTACTGGCAGAATATCCCCGGCTTCGGGGCTGGGAATCCTTACCTTCTTTTGGCTACAAGGATGCGCAAATCATTCCTCTGGGCGATTCCACCTACGTGGTTTCCGCACAACTGGATCAGACGCATCAGTTCAGAACCGCGTTCATCGCCCGAATAAAAAAAGACAACATCAAAATTTTGAATGTCATTAGCGACAACTACTCCACTGATCTGGTGGTAAGCCCGGACCGGCGGTATATCGCCTACGGGTGCTGGGATTTGGATTTTACGGATGATCAGTTGAGGCGCTCGCTGCGCTGGTTTATTTACGATCGGAATCTCGATGAGACAAAGTTGCTGGATAAGAATCTGCGCGCCCGTTCTGCAGCTTTTTCAGGCAAAGACGAGCTCTATCTGGTTCAGGAAAAACCGGACGGCAGCGTGATCCTTCGCTATCATCTAACCGGCCGTAGCGCGGAAGAGGTCTTTTCCACGCCCATGCCGGTGGGCGGAATCGACCTGCTCGGCGATAGCGTCATGGTCTTTGCTGCCCAGCATAAATCCGGCCGGCGCGATCTCTTCCTGTGGCGGAACGGTCGAATCAGCCCGCTCACCAACGATTTTACCGATGACCGGCGACCGTTTTTCCTGAACGATTCGCTGATTGTTTTTAACCGCTACGAAAAAAACCTGCCCGCCGTGGCTGTGCTGAACATCAGAACGCGCGCCGTTCGGCTGGCGGCTTACAGTCAGGATGCCCTCTTTCTGCAGGGCATCGACCGACGGCAAAACAAGCTCATCGCCTGGTACCAAAAACCTACACAAAAAGCGGGATTTATTTGCGCCAATACCGACAGCTTGCTGCGGGAACGCCCTAAAACGATCCCTGAATACAGATACCCGGAATACGAACAATGGCAGAAGAAATTACCGCAACCGGTACATCTGATGCCGCTGCCGGACACCACCCTGACCGGTTTAAAACGCCAACCCAAACGCTGGCCGCAGTTTCCTTTAATGCATATAATGAGTTTTGCCCTGCCCACTTACGATCAGAAAACAGGCTTGGGGATTTACGGCTCCACCGCATGGATGGAAGCGCTTTACCGGCAGATGCTCGTCGCTTCCTTCTTCGTGTTTCCGGATTCGCTATACCAGTCGCTGATTGCGCTGCAGCACGTGATTTCCATCCGCAGCAACTTTATCTCAACGGTGGCCTACCACGGCCCGGTCTTTTTTACGGACGGAACCAATCCGCCGGACCTTTACCACAGTTTAATTGCCGTACAATGGCAGCGTCCCTATTTTATCCGCGGAAACTCCAGATTTACTTTCGCCCCCGCGCTGAATTATGTGTACGCGCACAACCATTTCCTGACAGGCGACCCGCAATGGCCCAGGGACTTTTCCTATTCCGGTCCGACTCTCTCCGCGACTATAAATTACCTGCTGCCGACGCGCTACTACCCCGCCCTGCCCAAACGGCAAATCAAAATGGCGGTGCAGTATTTCCACTCTCTCAGCGATCCGTACCGTTTTTCTGTGTTGGGCATTTCCGCTCAGGCGGCAAGCAATTTATTCTGGGAAGAGCTGGGACTCAAAACCCGCCTGGCTTATTTGCGCCAGGATGGTAAAGCTCCGCCCTTGAAAACAGTGGGCATTGATCAGTATTACGAATTCGACTTGCCCAGGGATTACACTTACACCCGCACAATCCGGGGATTGCGCGAGAATATTTTCGGCGACGCGCTCTGGTGGGGTTCCGCTGAATTCGTCTATTTCTTACAGGCGCGCTCCGGTCTGAAGCTGATTGCACTGCCGTTGAACAATATTGCGTTCAGCCTGTTTGGCGATTACGGCCGCGTACGGCAGACAAAGTGGATTCAGGTTTACAGCTACGGCGCGGAGCTTTCTTTTGGCGAAAACATTTTCCGCTTCGGCGCCGGTTACGCCCGTACTACGGACCAACAAAATCATCAGGCAGATAAGGTATACGTGCGCCTGAACCTTACCCTGCCCGAATAAGTCAAATCCACCGTTTGTAACGGTTCGGGTCTTTTTAGACAAGATTTACAGGATACAATAGTTCTTTTAATCCAAATCGGGAGGCATTTATTGCGTTATCGTGGCAAATGTGGTTATTCCGGAATAAAATCGGTTCCCCTATGGCGCTGCTCCTGAATAACAATTTGGTAAAGATCCGACCGCGACTGATAAGAATGTGTGATTAATAATCGATTGGAAAGAGTGAAAGTTAAAGTAAAGCAAGAGATTAGTAAGCGCCCAATGATTCATTACAAAGAGAATCAAGTGCACAGAATATCTAATCCGGTTAATTCTGTTAATCCTGTCAAAAAATTCTGAATAAGCACTACGGTTTGCGCGCAACGGACAAAAATCTTAAACTTAAAAATCTGAAACGCTGGAATACATATGGCTGCCTATAAAACATTAAGAGACTGTCTGAACGACTTGGAAGCCCATGGTCATTTACTGCGCATTAAAGAGGAAGTGGATCCGCTGCTCGAGATGGCTGCCATCCACCGAAAAGTATTTAATGCGGGAGGCCCGGCCGTATTTTACGAAAAAGTCAAAGGCAGTCCCTTTCCGGCCGTTTCCAATTTATTCGGCACCAAAGAACGAACCGAATTCATCTTTCGCCGCACCTTACCAGACGTGCGCAGACTTTTGCAACTCAAGGCGCATCCGGAACAGGCGGTGCGGCATCCGCTGAACGCCTTTTCCGCCGGGATGACCGCCCTGCGCGCTCTGCCAAAAAAAACGCGCGCCTTCCCCTTTAAAGAAACTTCCGTCCACCGCCTGCCGCAAATCCAGGCCTGGCCGGACGACGGCGGACCATTCGTCACTCTGCCGCAGGTTTTTACACAAATGCCGGGCAGCAGCGGAATACTCCAATCGAATCTGGGTATGTACCGCATCCAGCTGGCCGGGAACCAATACGCGCCCGACAAGCAAATCGGTCTGCACTATCAAATTCACCGCGGAATTGCGGCCCACCACGCAGCAGCCATTCAACGAGGCGAAAAACTCAAAGTCAGCATTTTTATCGGCGGCCCTCCGGCGCACACCTTTGCCGCGGTCATGCCCTTGCCGGAAGGAATTTCGGAACTCCTGTTTGCCGGCGCTCTGGGCGGACGAAGATTTCGCTACATCGAGCACGAAGGTTTTATTCTCTCGGCGGACGCCGACTTTGTCATTACCGGCTATCTGGAAGACCATCTGCTGCCCGAAGGCCCCTTTGGCGATCATCTGGGGTACTACAGCCTCAAACACGACTTTCCCGTTGTGCGGGTGCACAAGGTCTTTTACCGTCCGGGCGCGGTGTGGCCGTTTACCGTTGTGGGTCGGCCGCCGCAGGAAGATACGGTTTTCGGCCAACTGATTCATGAAATAACCGGACCTTTGATTCCCAAAGAGATTCCGGGACTGCGCCAGGTACACGCCGTGGACGAAGCCGGGGTGCACCCTCTACTTTTAGCCGTGGGTAGCGAACGATACGTCCCTTATCAAAAAAGACGTCCCATGGAATTACTCACCATCGCCCACGCCATCCTTGGATTCGGTCAATTGTCTCTGGCCAAATACCTGTTCATTGCCGCCGGAGAAGACAATCCATCGCTCGACGCCAACGATGTGGCCGCGTTTTTCATCCACTTTCTGGAACGAGTAGACTGGCGCAAGGATATTCACTTTTTGACCAGAACCACCATGGATACGCTGGATTATTCAGGCAAAGCGCTGAATGAGGGATCCAAAGCCATTTTCGCCGCCGCAGGGAAACCCATTCGTCGACTGACCGAAAAAATTCCGCCTGACCTGCATCTGCCCGAATCTTTCTCCGAACCGGAAATCGTTTTGCCCGGAATCCTGGCCGTTCAGGGAAACCTTTACCAAAACGAAACAAATGCCGCAGCAGAAATCGCCGCGCTTAAAACTACCCTGTCCGGCCAGATCAAAAAACTTTCGGAAATCGCCATGATCGTGGTGGTTGACGACAGCGCCTTTACGGCACAGACGCTGGCCAACTTTTTATGGGTGACTTTTACCCGCTCGGATCCGGCCCCGGACGTGGACGGGGTAGATACATTCGTTGAAAATAAACACTGGGGCTGCAACGGTCCGCTCATCATCGATGCGCGTATCAAACCGCATCATGCCCCGGAACTAGAAGAAGATGCGCAAACCAGAGCGAACGTTGATCGCCTGCTCGAAAAATACGGGTTTTGAACACGTTTTATGCATATTAAGGAAAGGAATAGAAGATGAAAATCGTCATTATCGGAGGAAACGCAGCCGGGATGTCGGCCGCCAGCCGGGCGCGCCGCAACGATCCGAAGGCCGAAATCACCGTTTACGAAAAAGACGACACGGTTTCTTACGGCGCCTGCGGCCTGCCCTATTTTGTGGAAGGTTTGATACCCGACTCGGAGGATTTAATCGCCGTTTCTTTGCAGGATTTCATCGAAAAGCGCAAGATCTCCGTACACATCCTGCACGAAGTCCGCGCGATTCAACCCCGCAGCAGAACGATTTCCATTTACGACCGCCCCAACGACCGAACCATTAGCGTAACCTACGACCGGCTTATTATAGCCACGGGCGCCAGAGCCGTAGTGCCGCCCATCCCGGGCGCAGACCATGAGCGGGTGTTCAAACTGCGGACTCTGGACGACGGTAAACAGATCGACAATTTTATCCGCTCGCAAAAGCCCAAAAGCGCGTTGATTGTGGGCGGCGGCTACATCGGTCTGGAAATGGCGGAAGCGCTTTCCGCGCGCGGAGTGGACGTGAGCATCGTGGAAATGCTGCCCCACATTATGCCCTTAATGGACGAAGACATGGCCGCCGTTATTCACGAGGAACTGGTGCAAAAAAATGTTCAGGTATATGCGAATAACGCGGTCAAAGAAATTGTGCCGGGAAACAATGGCCTGGACGCCCGGTTAGCGGACGGCAGAACCCTGTCGGCCGATTTCATCCTGATGTCCGTGGGCGTTCGCCCGAACACGAAATTGGCGGAGTCCTGCGGCATTGAACTGGGGCCCACCGGCGCCATCCGCGTGAACGACCGCATGCAGACCAGCATCCGGGACATTTTCGCCGCCGGAGACTGCGCGGAAGCCAAACATCTGGTCACCAACAAACCTGCCTATATTCCGCTGGGAACCACCGCCAACAAACAGGGCCGGATTGCCGGAGACAATGCGACCGGAAAAGCGAGCCGTTTTAAGGGCATCGTAGGCACCAGCGCTTTCAAAGTTTTTGATCTGGAAGCCGCCATGACGGGACTGACCAGCAGGGAACTGGAGCGTCTCCAGTTGCCGTTCAAAGCCGTAAAAATTAAATCGCGGACCCGGGCGCACTACTACCCCAATCCTAAAAGCATCCATGTAAAACTGCTTTTTAATCCCCAAAACGGGCGGTTATACGGCGGGCAGATCGTCGGAGGTGAAGGAGCCGCCAAGAGGATCGACGTGCTGGCCACCGCTCTGCACCAGAAAATGACAGTAAACGATCTGGCAGAATTAGACCTGAGCTATGCCCCGCCCTTTGCGCCGGTGTGGGACTCCCTGTTAATCGCGGCAAACCAGGCGGTAAAGCTGATACGGGAATAAAAGGATTAGCGTTCGATGTAGGTTTTAAGGTTTGACAGGTTTTCTGCTACGAATCGCCGGAAGCGCGGAGCAACCGTCAACGGATTTAATATCCGGCCAGTAACCGACGGAATCTCATACCTGAGATTCCACCGCACGCTGGCGGTGCCGTCCGGTAAGGATTTTATCGAGATATGCTGGCGGATGTTTCTTATGTAGCTTTGCCGAAAACCGTCGATCTGATTCAGCGCGAGGGCGCGCTCGGTCTGGAAAAGATGAATCTCTTCGTTAAATGTAAACGGGCGTTCATCGATAAAATAGGTCACCTTACGAATATTGCGTTTCGGGTCAAAATTCAAAGGTTTAATCAAATCGGTCCACAGCGCGTATTCCGAAAATGCCATGAGATGATTCAAAGGCACGGATGCGGGCGCCTCGATAATGATTTCCGCGCTCACTTCCGATTGCTCGTCGCTGAACAGACCATACAGGAAAAGAAAAGAGACCAGAACGATTAAAACAATGGAAACGGCTGTAATTATTTTCATATTCGACTCTATACTTAACAGTAAAAAGAATGTACATTTCGAACCGGATGAATTCAAGATGAATTCGCGAGAATTTTAGATGAACGAACTATTAAAATTAACAAACAGCCGTCCGGATTTTCCGATGCGGCTAAATGTGTTCCAAATCGGAACGGACTATCTGATCGTAATCCAGGGCGGCGCGTCCCACGTGGGCGCCGTGGCGCTGGGTGTTAATTACAATCCTCAGGAAAACAAGGCCAACGCTTCTGTAATAGCCGCGCCCGGGCACAAGGAAGACGTGCTGGCGCACCGGGCCGCTTATCTGTTCAGCAAAGCACTGGGAAAGCACACAGCAGTGGTGATGGGGCTGCATTACCACGGGCTTGCCAAAGACGACATTGCCATCATAGAACAGGAAGTGGAAGATCTGATTCGGCAGGCGGTTCAACGTTTGTCCGAAACGTCCTGAGGTAAAGGCATGCCATTGCTCGTCCGGACGCCAGCTTAGACTGCGGTGACTCTTATGCCTGGTATTCATCCCAGCTGCGGGCCGGCAGTGGGAACTGCCGGTATTCCTCCAGCGCTTCCATCAGCCGCATAGCGATCTGGCGATTAGTAATCAGCATCACGTTAAAATCCGCCGCCGTCCGGCGAATCAAATACCCATTGGTCAGCTCCTCCGGCTGATAATTTTTGGGGATGTTGATCACCAAATCGATTTTTCCTTTTTTGAGATAATCAATGACGTTCGGCTTTTTATTCTCCAGCGGCCAGTGCAATGCCTGCACCTGAATTCCGTTTTTCTTCAGGAAGCGGGCGGTTCCTTTTGTGGCGAACAACTTAATCCCGTCCGAGGCTAATTGCCGCACGCCGGGCAGGAGTTCCGCTTTGGATTCAATCGACCCTGTGGAGAGCAGCACGCTCCGGAACGGAAAGCGATACCCCACTGCCTGCAGCGCCTTCAGATAGGCCTCATTAAAATCATCGCCCAGACAGGCCACTTCGCCGGTAGAGGCCATTTCCACGCCCAACACCGGATCGGCTCCTTCCAAGCGGGTAAAGGAGAATTGAGGCGCCTTGACACCCACATAATTCAGCTCAAAGATGGACGCCACCGGCCGCTCTACGCTCTGCCCCGCGATAATTCTGGTAGCCAGATCAATAAAATTCAGACCAAGCATTTTCGAAACAAACGGGAAACTGCGCGAGGCTCTTAAATTACATTCGATGACCTTTACCTCATTATTTGCCGCGATAAACTGAATATTAAACGGACCGGTGATGCGCAGGGCAGCGGCGATTTTTTTACTGACCAGACGAATGCGGCGGATGGTTTCCAGATACAAGCGCTGGGGAGGAAAAACCAGCGTGGCGTCGCCGGAATGCACGCCGGCGTTCTCCACATGCTCGGAGATGGCATAGGCGGTAATCTGACCGTGATCCGCCACGGCGTCAAATTCGATCTCTTTTGCATTTATGATAAACTTGCTAATCACGGTTGGGAATTCCGGCGAAATCGTTACGGCGCGGCGCAGATACTCCTGAAGCTCCTGATCATTGGAAGCCACAGCCATAGCCGCCCCGCTTAAAACATAAGAGGGACGCACCAGCACCGGATAGCCCACTTTCCGGGCAAAATCCAGAGCCTCGTCCAGCGCGGTCAGTTCCTTCCACTGCGGCTGATCGATCTCTAACTCATCCAGCAAAGCGGAAAACTTATGGCGATTCTCCGCCTGATCGATCTGCTCCGGCGAGGTGCCGAGCACTGGAATGCCCGCGCGCCGTAAAGGCAGAGCCAGATTGTTGGGCACCTGTCCGCCCATGGAAACGACCACGCCTTTCAGCCGCAGCAGGCGGTTCAGTTCCCAGATCGTTTCCAGGTTTATTTCATCGAAGAACAGCATGTCGAACTGATCGTAATCCGTACTGACGGTTTCCGGGTTATTGTTCAGCATTACGGTTTGATAGTTCAGCTTTTTCAGAGTAACACCGGAATTGACGGCGCACCAATCGAATTCCACCGAACTACCGATCCGATAGGGCCCGGAGCCCAGAATCAGAACATGTTTGCGGTCCGCCTGCGGACGAATGTCGTCAGCAATGGCGTTATACGAAAGATACAAGTAGTTCGTTTGCGCCGGATATTCGGCTGCCATGGTGTCGATCTGTCGGACATAAGGCCGCAGCCGGTACGCCTGGCGGCACTCCCTTATTTCTTCCTCCTTTTTATTGACCAGCACGGCAATCTGCCTATCGGAAAAACCGGCCTGTTTTGCTTTTTTTAGCGAGTCAAAAGGAATACGCTGTCCGCGAAAAAGAATCAGTTCGTTTCCGATATCGGCCACATATTTCAATTTGTGCAAAAACCAGTTGTCGATGTGCGTCAATCGATGCACCTCTTCGATGGTAAAGCCGTGCATAAACGCCTGAACAATGGCGAAGATTCTTTCCTCGGAGGGAGCTTCCAACTCATCCGTCAGGTCTGAGAAGGAAAAGTTTTGATTGCCTACCAGGCCCACAGCGCCGATTTCCAGCATGCGCAGCCCTTTTTGCAGCGCTTCTTCAAAATGACGGCCAATGGCCATCACTTCGCCGACGGATTTCATGCCGGAACCGATTTTGCGGGAAACGCGGCGAAACTTCTTCAGATCCCAACGAGGAATTTTGACCACCACATAGTCCAGGGCCGGCTCAAAAAAAGCGGAGGTGGTTCCAGTGACGCTGTTTTTTAACTCCGGCAGTGTGTAGCCCAGCGCTAGTTTTGCAGCCACAAAGGCCAGAGGATAGCCGGTGGCTTTGGATGCCAGAGCGGAACTGCGGGACAATCTGGCATTAACTTCGATCACACGGTAATCGTCGCTGTGCGGATTCAGCGCATACTGAATATTGCACTCGCCGACGATTTTAAGGTGCCGAATCACTTTTATGGCGATTTCCCGCAGTTTATGATATTCATGATTATTCAACGTCTGACTGGGAGCCACCACGATGCTTTCTCCGGTGTGGATACCCATGGGGTCCATATTTTCCATGTTGCAGACCGTCATGCAGTTGTCCGCCGCATCCCGCATCACTTCGTACTCGATTTCCTTCCAGCCTTCCAAGTATTCTTCCACCAGCACCTGCGGCGTGTGAGCCAGCGCTTTGGAAACCAGTGTTTCCACCTCCTCTTCGGAGTGGCACACACCAGAACCCAGTCCGCCCAGGGCATACGCCACCCGCACCATCACCGGGAATCCCAGGTCTGCGGCCACTTGCAGCACTTGCTTAACCGAGGTGGCCACCGCACTCCGGGAGGTTTTTACGCCGATCTCCTGAAGGCGGCGAATGAATTTCTGCCGATCCTCCGTATCGATGACCGATTGAGGAGGCGTGCCTAAAACCTCTACACCGTATTTTTTCAGAACACCGTTGCGGAATAATTCCAATCCTGCATTCAAAGCGGTTTGCCCGCCAAAGGAAAGCAAAATACCCTGCGGCTTCTCCTTTTCGATCACGGCCGTGATGTACTCGGCCGTCACCGGTAAAAAATAGACCCGGTCGGCTAAATCTCGGGACGTTTGAATGGTGGCGATATTCGGGTTCACGAGTACGGTTTTTACACCTTCTTCTTTAAGTGCTTTGATGGCCTGGCTACCGGAATAGTCAAACTCTCCCGCCTCTCCGATTTTCAGAGCCGCGCTGCCCAAGATGAGCACTTTTTCATAGTTCTGGTTTCGCATAGAAATGTCTTCACAATTCGTTTTGGTTAAACATTCTCAAACAGACTTCAGAAAAGGAAGAACTGAAGATGAAAATTCGCTGGTATTTTCCGACCCGATGCGGAATCATCTAAAGCATATCCAGAAATTTGTCAAACAAAAAACGCGTATCCACAGGGCCGGGCGCCGCTTCCGGATGGAATTGAACGCTGAAAAATCGGCCGGATTTATGTATCAGACCTTCACAGGTATGATCATTCAAGTTGGAAAACAGCACCTGCCAATCTTTGGGCAGCCCTTCTGTTTGCACGGCATAGCCATGGTTCTGGGAAGTAATGTAAGCCTTGTCGGTGGTCCGGTCGATAACCGGCTGATTCTGGCCGCGGTGGCCGTATTTCATTTTAAACGTATCGCCGTCCGCCGCCAGAGCCATAATCTGATGCCCCAGGCAAATACCGAAGGTGGGAATATTTTTCTGAAACGCCCATTTTGCGCTTTCCACCGTTTCTGCGCAGCGTTTGGGATCGCCCGGTCCGCTCGAAATTACCAGTCCGTCGCATCGTTCTTCCCGCACAGGATAGTTCTAGGGCACACGAATCAATTCCACATCCCGATTCAACAGCTCATCCAGAATGCTGAATTTGGAACCGCAGTCCACAAATACAATTCTTTTTTTGCCTTTGCCCCAGGCGGAAACATCCTTAACGCTCACCCGGGCGACCAGGTTCAAATTGTTCGGGTCATAGAAATCCACATCGACATCATCGATGACAATTTTTCCCAGCATAACGCCTTTTTGCCTGATCGTCCGCGTTAAACTGCGCGTATCGATTCCAGAGATGGCGGGAATTTTCTGATTATACAACCATTGCGCCAGGCTGGTGTCTGCTTCATGATGCGAATAAGCTTCGGAATAATTTTCAACAATCAGACCGCTTACTTTGCCGTTCAACGATTCATAAAACCGGCGCCAGTCTTCAGATCCGGTCGAGGGCGGCATTCCGTAGTTTCCGATTAGTGGGAAGGTGGTCACCAATATCTGGCCGTAGTAGGAAGGATCGGTCAAAGCTTCAGGGTAACCGGTCATACCGGTATTAAAAACCACTTCGCCGGCTACGGATTTTGGGTATCCGAATGAATAACCTTGGTAAACTGTTCCATCTTCAAGAACCAGCCGGGCGTTGCGCGTTTTAATGAGGACCTCCGTTTATTGGCAATAGAATTTATTGAGTAGGTATTTTTCGGGATTTAATATTACATATTTATGCAATTAAATGCAATTAAAACGAAATGGTTTAATAAAATGTTTGAAGAGAAACAACAAAAAAGAGGTAGAAT
The DNA here is from genome assembly GCA_964547355.1 of uncultured Calditrichaceae bacterium. GTDB lineage: Bacteria > Calditrichota > Calditrichia > Calditrichales > Calditrichaceae > CAZJNP01. Next base: position 120 of record CAZJNP010000049.1, on the reverse strand, counting down.
TATGTTAAGATTTTCTATGAATTCTTTGCTACAACTCCGCGGTACGTTGCGTCTCTATTGCCGTGTTTTGTGTTTTCTTTTCCACGCTACGGGCGCTAAGCCGTCGCAAAGCCAAACAAT
>CAZJNP010000048.1:0-12006 GCA_964547355.1 uncultured Calditrichaceae bacterium | reverse complement strand
CATCTATACTCTGATAGAACCCGTTTCTCCGCAAACCGCCGAAGCTTTGCTTGATTACCAATTTAAACCGAATTTTTTTGAATGGGAATCCATTGCGCGAGAATAAATTAGAAATAATGATCTAAGGGGCCGTTTTTTATTAGGAAAAAGAGTTTTCCCTTTGCCCGGTGCTTTCTGTGAACAGCGAAAAAAAGAGGTTTTTGGGGGTTGTCAGATTTATCGCTTACTCAGCCACTTTTCCGGGTTGTACGTTTTTCTTCCTCCGTAAATCCCGAACTGCAGCTTGGCGCCTTCCAGAGAACCGGAATCGCCCACCGTGGCAATAATCTGCCCCGCGCTGACGGCTTCTTCTTTATCCACATAAATCTCATCCAGATGGGAATAGACCGTGTAATATCCCTGTCCGTGATCTACGATGATCGTATTGCCATAACCTGGCAGGTAGGTAATCACACGCACGATTCCTTTGAACACACACTGCACCGGCGTACCCAGAGCGCTTTTAATCTCGATGTCTGTGTTTTTAATATAGGTCTTAGACTTGGGATCGCGTTGTTTGCCGTAATGGGTGATGATTTTTCCGGAGACCGGCCAGGGCAGCTTGCCTTTGGCCTTTCTGAAATTTTTAAATGCAAAATGGGGAATTTTCGTGGCCGGTTTTTTTTCTCTTTTACGCAATTCCCGCGCCCGCTCAAGTTCGGCGATCAACGCCAGCATTTTTTCTTTCTCTTTCTGCTTTTGAGCTAACTGGTGGGAATAGGAGACCTGCTCTTTTTTCAGTTTTTGGAGCAGATCGTTTTTTTGCGCTTTACGAGCCAAATACAGGCGTTCCTGGCGTTCTTTTTCCAGGATGCTTTCTTTTTTTCGCTCCAGTTGATCTGCCAGCTGGGCCCGGATGGCTCGAATCTCACGCTTTTTTTTCTCAATAGCCTTGATGGTACGGGTGTCGTGTTCGGCGATGATTTTCAGGTAGCGGTAGCGAATCAGCGCCTGATTAAAAGACTCGGAGCTGAGCAACAATTCCAGATTTCGAATCTTTCCGTATTTATAGGCATAGATAGCTCGTTTGGCGTAAAGTTCTTTTAACTGCTCCAAACGTTTCTGTGTAGCCTCCAATTTTTCATTGGTCTTCCGGATGCGCAGTGTTAACAGCTTGGCTTGTTCTTTTAACGCGCCCTTAGTTTGTGCCAGCAACGCCATTTCCCGATCGATCAGTTCCAGTTGCTGCCGGGCGGAACGTTCCTGGGTTTGCGCCTGTTTTATTTGCTTTTTTAGTTCAGTAATCTGTTTTTTTAATTGCTCCAGGCGGGCAAAATTCTTCGCGATCCGATCTTCCAGGCTTGCCTGTCCGAACAGTAAAACGGGCGCTAAAATACAGAGAATCAGAAGCTGTTTATAACGCATAACCCACGCTCACTGAATGCGAAACGTTTAAATCAGGGTGATTTTCCAGACTGTAGTCGATACGCAAGCGGCCTAAAAACAGTCCCAGGCCAAATCCGAGGTTTTTGGTTAAAGTACGAAAACCGGCGCGTAAAATCAGCCAGTCGAGCGCCACGTATTCCAGGCCAAATCGGTAATCAAAATCCACATCCGTTTCCTTAACCAAGTCCGTATTAAAAATTACACCTTCCGCCGGGCTGTAGCTGAGACCGAGCATCATGGTTAGCGGAATTTTTTCCCGCGCCGCGCCGATAACCGGTTCGTTGAGATTGTTCACCACAAAACCCAGATTTAAACGATTGCTCACCGTGTACAAACCGCTCAGCCCAAAACCGGCGGAGGTACTGTATCCGTAATTTTTTAAGGAAAGATAATAAAGATTGCCCGTAATACCCAAGGCCACCGAAGACGAAACTCTGTACGCCACACCGATTCTAATTTGGGATTCGTTGTATGTTTTAGAGCCGTACTGAGTAAGGCCTAAGCTCACGGGAAGTGATTTGAGGGGTAAAGTAAAACCCAGCGCCACTTCGTTTAAATCCGGAATACCGTAAAAATTCCGGTAAAATAAGTCTACGCGTTTTTCCGCGTAAAAAGGCAGCGCCGCCGCATTTCGAAAGACAATAAAAGAAAGACCGCCACCGGCCAGACCGGTTCCCCCCAACCCCAGATATGCGCTGCCCACACCGCGCTCTTCAAATGCGCCGTAAACGACCGATATTGACATCACCGTCAGGACAAACGCCATTAAGAAACCGCGTATCTTCATTTCACCGCGCTCCTGATGTATATTGAATAAATATACGGGCAAACTTGATTTCTGCCAACATAAAATAAGCTGTGCCCGATGGATTTTTTCGCTTTTTGCTTGTGAGGGAAATCCACATTTGGTTTTTCCAAAATGGGCCAAGGATTTCGCTTCAAACCTGAAAAAGTTATTGGATTTTTGTGTAAATCATGGTATTTTATGTTTAGCGTCTTCTCTTTTTCGCAGGGTGGGAGGTTACCTCTTTCCCACCCAAAGAATACAAGGGAAGGTACAAAATACTCATACCTGCGCAAATCTGTATGCGTCTCGATGCGACAATCATGACTTTTAGAATGACAACGTAACACATAATCGTATTTGTTCTTTATTTTTTACAAAAAAGGAGGTCTTATGGTTGGGATTGTTGGCTATGGCTCTTATGTGCCGGCCTACCGAATCAAAGTCGAAGAAATTGCCCGCCAGTGGGGAAAAGATCCTCAACCTGTCCGGAACGGTTTACAGGTTTTCGAAAAAACGGTTCCCGGTATGGACGAGGACACCATCACCATCTCCGTACAGGCGGCTAAGTATGCCTTGCAGCGGGCGCGCATCAATCCTGCGGACATCGGAGCGGTTTACATCGGCTCGGAATCGCATCCCTACGCCGTGAAACCCAGTGGCACAGTGTTGATCGACGCCCTGGGCATCGGTCCGGATGTGCACGTGGCCGATTACGAATTCGCCTGTAAAGCGGGTACCGAAGCGATGTTTGTGGCATACAGTCATATAAAAGCCGGCCACATGGAATACGCCATGGGCATCGGAGCGGATACATCGCAGGGCGCGCCCGGGGACGCTCTGGAATACACCGCTTCTGCCGGCGGTTCGGCCTTTATCATGGGCAAGAAAAACGTCGTGGCCGAAATTGAACACACCTATTCCTACACATCGGATACGGCTGATTTTTGGCGTCGCGAAGGTCGCATGTACCCGATGCACGGCGGCCGCTTTACCGGAGAGCCGGCTTACTTTCGCCACGTCCTGAACGCAGCCCGCGGTATTCTTAAACAAAGCGGGTTAAAACCATCCGATTTTGCCTACGCCATTTTCCACATGCCCAACGGAAAATTCCCCATGAAAGCCGGAAAAATACTTGGTTTTACCAGGGAGCAGATCGAGCCCGGCTGGGTGGTACCCTGGCAGGGAAATACTTACTCCGGTTCCTCTCCCACCGGTTTTTCCGCCACGCTGGATGTGGCCCAACCCGGAGACCGCATTTTACTGGTTTCGTTCGGTTCCGGTGCCGGCAGCGATGCTTTTATTTTTCGTGTAACGGATGAAATCAACGCAGTGCGCCATTTAGCGCCCACCTTTAAGGAAGTTCTGGAAAGAAACAAATTTTATCTCAATTACGGTGAATATGCCAAGTTCCGCGGCAAAATTCTTATGAACGACTAATGTTGGCAACTTTTGATTTTATCTTTTGAGGAGAAAAGAATATGAAAAATATCGCTATAATTGGTGTTGGTATGACCCAATTCGGCGAACTATGGGAGAAATCCATCAAGGATATTTTCGTCGAAGCCGCATTGGCCGCGATCGGTGATAGCGGCGTGGATCATATCGACAGTATGTACGTGGGTGCCATGTCTCCGGGATTGTTTGTTGCCCAGGAACACATTTCTGCTGTAATGGCTGATTATCTCGGAGTAAAAGGAATACCTGCCACGCATGTGGAGTCTGCCTGTGCATCCGGAGCGGTGGCGCTTCGGCAGGCCATATTCGAAGTCGCTTCCGGTGAAAGTGAAATTGTGCTGGCCGGAGGCGTGGAAAAAATGACCGATGGTGCAGATGTGACTTTTGCCTTAGCCTCGGCCGCGGATCAGGAATACGAAGCCTTCCATGGGGTGACCTTTCCGGGGTTATATGCCATGATCGCCCGGGCGCATATGCACAAATACGGCACCACGCGCGAGCAAATCGCCGAAGTAGCTGTTAAAAACCATCGCAACGCTTTAAAAAATCCCAATGCACAGTTCCATTTGAACATTACCCGCGAAGATGTGCTGAACTCGGTAGCCGTGGCCGATCCGTTAAATTTGCTGGATTGCTCGCCTGTATCGGACGGAGCCGCCGCGCTCATCGTTACCACCGTAGATAAAGCGCGGGAATTAGGAAAACCTTATGTAACCGTACGGGCTTCTGCCCAGACTACCGATAGCATCGCTTTGCATTCCCGTAAAGACCTGGCTTCCATCCCTTCCGTTTCCATTGCCGCCCAAAAGGCTTACCAGCAGGCCGGCATTCGCGCCGATCAGCTCGACCTTGCCGAAGTACACGACTGTTTCACCATTGCCGAACTGGTGGTCATGGAAGAACTGGGATTGGTGGAACGCGGTAAATCCGGCCCGGCAGTGATGGACGGACTGACCGCGCCCGACGGCAAAATTCCAGTGAATGTCAGCGGCGGTCTGAAAGGCAAAGGACATCCCGTGGGAGCCACCGGTATCGCTCAGATTATTGAAATTGTCGAACAGTTGCGCGGCACTGCCGGAGAACGCCAGATTGCTAATGCCCGACTCGGTTTAGCGCAAAATATGGGCGGATCGGGCGCCAGTTGTGTTATTCATATTTTGGAGGCAGCATCATGATTGTACCAAGATATACGCGAGAAATTCCTCAACGATACCGTTTGCAGGCCGGTAAGTGTAAAGCCTGCGGTTACATTGCTTTTCCTCCGCGACGGGTCTGTCCGGAGTGTGGAAAAAGGGAATTCGATACCATCCAGTTAAAACCGGAAGGTAAAATTCTTACCTTTACTATCATTCGTACACCGTCCGACGCCTTCACTACCCAGGCTCCTTTTGCCGTCGGGATCATCGAAACCAGCGATGGCGCCCGTTTAACTGCCCAGATTGTCGATTGCCGCTTTGAGGATATCGAGATCGGGAAAAAAGTGGATCTGGTATTCAGAAAGATTCAAAAGGAAGGGCACGCCGGAATTCTGGAATACGGCTACAAAGCGGTTTTAAAAGATTAACCGTAAACAAAAACAAATCATTGCGCAATGAATGGCAGTGAAGGAAGGCGCAGGCTTTAGACTGCGCCTCTTTATTCCATCGCCGTATTGGCAGGCGCGGCTTTGAGGCTGCGTTCCTTCTTTGATCAGACAAAAACAATACCGCATGCTGAAGCTTGCGGCTACCGCCATGTTTCCCTTACCACCTCACAACGGTTAAAGACTGCGCCCCCTAAATTTCATCCCACCATGGTGGGTGCGGTCTTCTACATATCGAACAAGGCATCTCCCGCTTGCAACTACCGCTTTGTTTATCTGTGCCGGTATTCTATGATATTATTACACTTTCAATGTCCCCGGTTTTGTGTTTTGGAATTAATCGCCAAATATATTAATTTAATACATTATACTGACACAGCCATTTCAATATCTTTTATGGAGCATTGATGAAAGAATACATTCGTATCGCCAGCGGTCAGGGATATTGGGGTGACCGTTTTGACGCCCCGTTGGACCAAGTGAAAGAAGGCCCCATCGATTATCTGGTGATGGACTACTTAGCCGAAGTCACCATGTCCATCATGCAAAAACAAAAATCGCGCAACCCAAATTTAGGATATGCGAAAGATTTCATCACACTGATGGAGAAACTCCTCCCCCTGCTGGTAGAAAAAAACGTCAAGCTAATCACCAACGCCGGAGGTGTTAACCCGGTCGGTTGTATGCTGGCTGTGCGGGACATTGCCGAGCGCCTTGGTTATAGCGGGTTAAAAATTGCCGCGGTTTACGGAGATGATATCTTAACCCAGCTCGATACGCTCATTTCTTCCGGAAACACCTTAAACAATATGGAAAGTGGCGAACCAATCACTAAAATCCGCAAGCAGGTCAGCAGCGCCAATGTGTATTTTGGTGCCCGGCCAGTGGTGGAAGCTCTGGAGCAAGGGGCACAAATCATCGTCACCGGACGGGTCACCGACACAGGCATTAGTCTGGCCCCTATGATCCACGAATTCGGCTGGCGCTGGGACGACTGGGATAAACTGGCGGCCGGCGTGGTGGGCGGACATATTAACGAATGCGGCGCTCAGGCCAGCGGCGGAAACTTTTTAGCCGGCTGGAAAGAAGTGCCCCATATGGAACGCATCGGTTTCCCCATTGTAGAAGCCTATCCGGATGGCTCACTCATCATCACCAAACACGAGTCGCTCGGCGGTCTGGTAAGTGAACAGACCATTAAAGAGCAGTTGGTTTACGAACTGGGCAATCCCAAAGAATACATCACGCCCGACGTGGTGGCGGATTTTACCTCTATCAAGCTGGAACAAATCGCCCCGAACCGGGTACGCGTTTACGATATTAAAGGATATCCCGATACGGAATTTTATAAGGTATCTGTTTCTTACTTTGACGGCTACACCTGTATCGGGCAATTGACGTATGCCTGGCCGGAAGCCCTGCAAAAAGCCCAAAAAGCGGATGAAATCATTCGCAAACGGATTGAATATCTGGGGCTGGAATTCGATGAAATCCACACGGAATTTCTGGGTTACAACGCCTGCCACGGCACCACTGCTCCGCCCATCGACGACCCCAACGAAGTGGTGTTCCTGATCGGAGTGCGCGGCCACAATCGCAAAATGATGCAGGCCTTTGCCAACGAAATTGTCCCGTTAGTGCTCACCGGCCCTCCAACGGTCACTGGATTCGGAGGCGGCCGTCCGCGCGTACGGGACGTAATCGCTTACTGGCCGGCGCTGCTGAAAAAAGATGTGGTTTCTCCCAAAGTGCTGACGATTTCCACCGCGTAATCCATACAAAAAAGACGTACCATATGGAACTCAAAAAGTATTTACATTCGATTAACTGGTTTAAAAAAATTATTGAAATTCTGGATGATTCTCTGCTCAATTATATGCAGGCTATTACCAAGCTTACCGTTTTCGAAATGCGCCAAACCACATTTAAGTCCATGCAAAGCTCCGGCCAGATCAACCTGATTCCGGATTTTCAGTTTCGCAGAGAACTTATCAATTACTATCACATGGCAGAAGGACTACAAATTTTTCAGGGGGTGATGACGGACTACTTCAACCGATTTATCGTACCGGCTATGCTAAACAATATTGACATGCAAAACGAAAAAATCGTCAACCGCGCTTATTTTCACACCTTTAAATTTAAAAATATAGTGGTCGGTTTCTGGAGTTTGTTACAACAACAAATTACCCTTTATCGCTCTGTCAAGAAAAAGGCGTTTGAATTAAAGAAAATAATTGAACAAAATTTTTGAGGAAGGTAAATGAAAGTACCCTTAATAAAATTAGCACACGCCCGTTCCGGCGACAAAGGCGACACCGTAAACGTGGGTATCATTGCCTTAAAACCGGAATACTATCCCATCCTTCGGGACAATGTAACGCCCGAGCTGGTAAAAGAACATTTTGGCGATATGGTAAAGGGCAACGTGGAACGCTTTGAGATGCCCAACATCGGCGCGATTAATTTTCTGCTCCATCAGGCGCTGGGAGGAGGCGGCACCATGACGTTAAAACACGACGCCCAGGGAAAGACGTTTAGTACGGCCTTTTTACGCATGGAAATCGAGGTAGACGACGAGCTGAATATCGAATAAGAGATTGTGGCTATGCGAATCATTTCATGGAATGTAAACGGCATCCGGGCGGCGATTAAAAAAGGCTTTTGGGATTGGTTTGCCAACGATCAAGCGGATATTGTCTGCCTCCAGGAGGTAAAAGCGCGACGTGAACAGCTAAACGGTCAACTGGAAGCGGCCAGCGGTTACGAAATCCATTGGAACGCCGCTACGCGACCCGGTTACAGCGGCGTGGCTTCTTTTTTACGAACGGCCCCGTTGCGCACCCAAACCGGTCTGGGGATCGAAGAATTTGACAGTGAAGGCCGTGTCCTGCTACATGAATACGAACGTTTTTTTCTGTTTAATATATACTTTCCGAACGGCCAAAGAGACCACGGTAGGCTGGATTACAAACTTCGGTTTTATGATGCCTTTCTGGAGGAAGCCGAAAAGCTGCGCCAAACCGGAAAAGCAGTGATTACCTGCGGTGATTTTAACACCGCGCATAAAGAAATTGATCTGAAAAATCCCAAAGCCAATGAGAATACTTCCGGTTTTTTACCGGTGGAACGGGCCTGGATGGACAAGTTAACCGACTACGGCTATGTGGATACGTTTCGCCTGTTCCATCAAGAACCGGAACAATACACATGGTGGACCTACCGTTTCAACGCCCGCAAACGCAATATCGGATGGCGCATCGATTATTTCTTTATCGACCGGGAGCATGTTGCGATGGTGAAGGATGCTTTCATCTTGCCGGAAGTCGGCGGTTCCGACCACTGCCCGGTGGGCATCGAACTGGTTGTGGATTAAATAAAACTGCAGGGTATTGAGGGAAATAACGCAAAGAACGCCAAGAAGTCGTGGAGTACCGCAAAGGGCTAAATCATTTTGAGAGAAAATGGCGTATTGCCTTTATTTTTTCTGAAATTATCCGAATAATCTTTATTGTGAGCTTGCGATAAATCACAAGTTCATTATCGATCGTGGCTAAATTGAAATCAATTCTTGCCAATAAAAAACCATTTTTAGGAGTCCATATGAAACGGTTGTTGTATTTGTTACCTTTCCTGTTTTTGATGCAGTGCACGCTGCCGGACATCGCGGATGTCATCCCTCCGATTACCGTAGTGGTATATCCGTATGAAGGCGCCGTTGTAACCAAAAACATACAGGTTACTATCCAGGCTTCCGACGATACGGAATTGGCGAAGGTATGGTATTATGTGGACGGCGTGAAAATGGAAGAAAAAACCGCCCCTCCTTTCAGTTTTACACTCAACGTGACCGGCCTGACGAAAAAAGTGAATCATGTCATTCAGTCTGCAGCACAAGATAAAGACGGCAACATCGGTTATTCGCCGGTAGTGAACTTCATCGTAGCGGATTCGCCAGATATTACCCCGCCCACGGTGATGATTACCAATCCCCAGCCCGGTCAGGTGGTGGTAGGCATGGTGAATATCATCGCCTATGCCGAAGACGAACGCTCCATTCAAAAGGTGGCCTTCTTCATCGACGGAGATTCCATGGGTGTAACTTCCGCCTATCCGTATATGTACAACTGGAATACGGAAGGTTATTCAGACTCAACGGCGCACACCATTTTCGCCAAAGCCTTTGACAGCGGCAACAACAGCACCATCTCGCCGGTGGTTACCGTGACCGTATATCCGCGCACCGGGCCGGCCGGCGACGCGACCGCTCCATCCGCGCTCTTCCTTTATCCCATCACAGGGACGACCGTGCAGGGCACCATCCAGGTCTCGGTCGATTTGAGCGACAACCAGGGCGTATCCAAAGCGGAATTTTATGTGGACGGTCAACTAACCGAATCTGCCGACAATCCCCCATCTCCCTGGATTTTTGATTGGGACACCTCAGCCAAAGCGGACAGTAGTTCCCATTCCTTATATGTAAAAGCCTTTGATGAAGCCGGGAACGTAGGCACCACCGGGCTGCTTATCGTTACCGTTCAATAGCCATCAAACAATTCTACACTGATTAAAACCCGTCGGACAACTTGCAATGCCATATCCGGCGGGTTTTACTTTATTAAAAATATCCGTATCTTATTCGAAACAAATTTTCTTTTTCAACAAACAAACCGGTTATGTTTTATGCATCTGGAAATAATTAAACAGTCTCCCTTGCAAAAAGGGGCCGGCACACCGGTCCTGTTTGTTCACGGCATGTGGCACGGCGCCTGGTGCTGGCAGGAATATTTCCTACCCTATTTTGCCAGCAAAGGGTTTGAAGCCTGGGCCTTGAGCCTGCGCGGTCATGGCCAAAGCGCCGGTAAAGAAAAACTGCGCTGGACATCTGCAGCGGATTATGTGGAGGATGTGGAACAGGCGGTACGGCAGATGGACAGCCCTCCGATTCTTGTCGGTCATTCCATGGGCGGAATGATTGTACAAAAGTATCTGGAAACGCATCATGATATTCCTGCGGCGGTGTTACTGGCATCCGGGCCGCCCGCTGGTTTGCTGGCCGCAACCCTGCGCACGGCGCGCCGGTTCCCCGGTGCATTGGTGAAGGCGAATTTAACCCTGAGCCTGTATCCGATCGTCTCCACAAAAGAAAAAGCCCAACAAATTTTCTTTTCCGACTCCCTGAAACCAGATCTGGTGCAAAAATATTTTGATCGTTTGCAGGATGAATCTTACCGTGCGTTTCTTGATCTGTTGATTTTTAATCTTCAATCGCCCAAAAAAGTTAAAACACCCGTACTTGTGCTGGGTGCGGAAAACGACCGCATCATCAGTAAAAAAGACGTGCAGCGTACGGCAAAGGCTTACGGCGTTTCGCCGGTGTTTTTCCCGGATATGGCGCATGACATGATGCTGGAATCCAAATGGCAAGACGTGGCCGATCATATCATCCGATGGTTGAACAAAAACAATCTTTGAATTCGCAGGGGTAATGTTGATGCGTATTGTAAGAACTATGATTTTACTGACCCTCCTTTCCCAGGTGCTCTTTTCCCAAGAAATGGTCTTGCAAAACAAGGCGCGGGAATATTTGCATTCTCTGCCGCGCACGCACGCCGTTACCCAATTTCAGGCCATCCCCCATTTGCCCCCGATGAATCAGGACACTACCAATGCCTGCTGGAGTTTTTCCACGCTTTCCTTTGTGGAATCGGAAATGCAGCGCCTGGGCCGGCCCCAGGTGCGTTTAGCGGTCATGTTTCCGGTTTATTACGGGTTTCTGGAAAAAGCCCGTTATTTTGTGCGCACCAAAGGAACTTCCCGTTTTGCTCCCGGCGATCTGTTCAGCGGCGTAATGCAGATCATTCAGAAATACGGCATCGTTCCCCAGAGCGCTTATCCCGGACAAACCCGTTCCTGTAAAACATTCAACCATACCACGCTTGAGAACGAACTCATGCAGTTTATGGAAAAAATCAAAACTTTGCAGTTCTGGAACGAAGATGTGGTTCTTGCGGAGGTGCGCAAAATCCTGAACAAGCATCTCGGCCCGCCGCCGGCCACCTTTGAATTTCAGGGAAAAAGTTACACGCCCGAATCGTTCAGAGATCAGGTGATTAACCTACCCTGGGATGCTTACCTCACGGTGACCTCTTTTATGTACGCGCCATACAACCAGTATATTGAATTAAAGGTGCCGGACAATTGGGCGCATCGAAAAATTTATTTCAATGTGCCCCTCTCTCTCTTTTATTCTTCTTTAATTGACGCCCTGCGCCGGGGCTATTCGGTCGCCATCGACGGAGACACTAGCGAACCAGGCCGCATAGGAGAAGAAGACGCCGCATTCATCCCATCCTTCGACATTCCTTCTTCAGCGGTCAACGCATACGCCCGGGAATATCGCTTTAACAACAAAGCCACCACCGACGACCATCTGATGCATATCGTGGGTTACAAAATGGTATCCGGGCAGGACTGGTTTCTGGTTAAAGATTCGTGGCGCAGTGCCTGGTACGGGAAAGAAAAAGGTTATTACTTTTTCCACGGCGACTACATCAAACTGAAAGTGTTAGCCTATCTGGTGCACCGGGATGCGGTTCCGGCTATTTTACCGCTGTTACACCACGAGTAATCTTGTTTGATTTTCTTGTTTCCTCTCGCTCCAAAAACTCGTAATATACTGCATGCTTCCAATACTATTCAACCCACCGCCCCATTTTTGGAACAGCCCAAATTTTGTGGGGCGGATCCCCATCGT
>CAZJNP010000047.1:0-12016 GCA_964547355.1 uncultured Calditrichaceae bacterium | reverse complement strand
CGAGACACTCCACCTCTCGTTATGCTCCCCACCTCAAATAACCTCCGTTTACCTGCGGGAATCGGCATGGCTATATTATGGACAATCAGTTGAAATGGCTGGAAAGCACCTTAAAAGCTCTGCAAAACAATTCGGCCATTGATCATATTTTTATTACCGAGCATACGCCCTTTTTCCCGAATGGTGGGCACGTGAAGGATGATATGTGGTATGGCGGCTCCAATCAGCCGCGCGCCATGGTGGCCGGGAAACCGGTTAAATATGGCATCATCGAACGGCGCGATCAGCTTCTGGATATCATTGTTAACCGCACGCCCAAAGTAGTGGCCATCCTTACCGGCGACGAGCATAACTACTGCCGTACGGAAATCGGACCGCACACAAACATCTATCCCGATAACTACGACAAACCCAAAATTAAACTAACGCGTACGGTGTGGCAGATCAATAACGGTGCGGCGGGCGCGCCCTACTATGCACAGGAGCAGACGCCCTGGTCGGACAAGGTGCAAGGATTCACGACCCAGAACGCGGTGGTTTTCTTCCGGGTGGACGGCACAAAAATTAAAATGGAAGTGTATAATCCGGATACTTTGGAACCGGTAGATGAAATGCAACTGCGCTGAGGCAATGTCCGATGTTTAAAACACAGAATCTAATTCCACAAAATCGGCTGATTTTGATGGAATCGGACTTCATAAAATTGCATTTTAAGAAACGACGTTTTTAATAAATGTTCAGACGAGTTTAATTTAAATCATGAATTACACAAATTTTATCGACTTTACTTTCGTGGCGAATTTTATAAAATTTGCGGACTTGTCCTTTTTAGATCAGACCCATAAATTAAAACCCAATTTAAAGGATCATTATGTTTGCCAATTTGCCTTTTAAAGACAAAACGCTGTTAATCACCGGCGGCGGTACCGGGCTGGGAAAATCAATGGCCAGGCGGTTGTCTGGGTTGGGCGCAAATATTGTCATTGTCAGCCGCAAATTTGATACACTGCAAACGACCGCTAAGGAAATCGAAAAAGAATCCGGTTTTCCGGTGCTGCCCGTCGAGCACGACGTGCGCGAGTACCGCCATTTAAAACAGGTGCTGGAGCAAGTTACAGACCGTTTCGGCGCTTTGCACGGACTGGTCAATAATGCCGCCGGCAATTTCATCAGCCCCACCGAACGCTTATCGTACAAAGCCTTTGATACCATTGTGGACATCGTATTGCGCGGATCGTATTACACTACGCTGGCTGTGGGCAAGTATTGGATTGAACAAAAAATACCGGGCGTAGTGCTGAATATCGTTACCACTTACGCTTCTACCGGATCCGGGTACGTGGTGCCTTCTTCGGTGGCCAAGGCCGGTGTACTGAATCTGACCCGCTCATTGGCCGCGGAATGGGGCAAATACGGCATCCGTCTGAACGCCATCGCCCCGGGGCCGTTTCCCACCAAAGGAGCCTGGGAACGCCTGATGCCTGACCCGTCATTTGAACAAAAGATGATTCAGCGCATCCCACTTAAGCGCATCGGCAGGCACGAAGAACTGGCCAATTTGGCGGCCTATCTTCTGTCCGATTACTCCGGATTTATCACCGGAGAAGTGGTTACCATCGACGGTGGCGAATGGCTGGCCGGAGCCGGTGAATTCAATTTCCTTGAAGCACTGTCGCAGGAAGATTGGGATCAACTGGAAAAAATTAGAAAGCGCTGAACATGGAAATTCACATTCAGGTTCTGGGCAGCAGCAGCTCCGGGAACAGCACGCTCATCTGGAACGAACAGACCAGACTGCTGATCGATTTCGGGTTTGGCATTCGCTATCTGCAAGCGCATCTGGTTGGATTGGGTCTCTCTATTGACGAAATCGACGCGGCGTTAATTACCCACACCCATTACGACCATGTGAAACCCACCGTATTAAAACGTTTCGCAAAAAACCAGACGCCCGTCTATTGCACGCCGGCCATGCAATCCGATCTGCTGGATAAATTTCCGGTGGCTGCTAAGGTAAATTTCCGTCCCATGAACGGTGCACAGGAAAACATCAATGATTTCTTGGTGCAAAGTTTTGAAGTGCCGCACGATGTTAGCGGAGGATGTGTCGGTTATTCCATCCGGCACGGAGGTAAAAAGATTGTCCTGTCCACCGATCTGGGATTTATCCCACAGGGGCTGGACGCCCATTTTTTGGAATCCGACCTGATCATTATCGAATCCAACTACGACCCGCATATGCTGGAGAATTCCAACCGGCCGTGGGAATTGATCGAGCGCATCAAGACCATCGGACATCTGTCTAACGGTCAGAGCGCCAATTTTGTGGTTCAGGTAGTGGAACAATCCGATAAAAAACCAAAGGCGGTGGCCCTGGCTCATCTCAGCCAGGAATGCAACACGCCGGGCAAGGCTGTCGGTGAGTTGCGGCGCCGCTTTAAAGAGGCAAAGCAGGAATTGATGCCCATCGAAGCCATTCCGGCGCGCCGGCCGGGACCGGTGTTTACCATTTAATTCCATACGGTTCCAAATCATCAGGGAAATATTCTGTATGAACAGAAAAAATTCGGCATTCTTTTTATTGTTTTTGCTTATCGGCATTTTGCCTTTGTCCGCCCAAGTGCCCTGGTTTACCGGTTTAAGCCGCGGCGAAGACCTGAGCATTAAACTGGTTACCTTTGGCCCGGGAGACGATATTCCTTCGTATTGGGGGCACACCGCTCTGATTGTGGAAGATGCCCGCCTGCATGTGACCAAAATCTACAACTTTGGTCTGTATTCCTTTGACCAGACCATGATCCTCCGTTTTCTAAAGGGACGTTTGATTTTTTCCGGCGGTATGAGCAGCGCCTGGGGTTACCTGGCGTACTACAAACACCAGAACCGGGACGTACGCATCGCTGTTTTGAATCTTCCCCCTGAAAAAAAACTGTGGCTGGCGCGTCAACTGGCCATCAGCGTTCTGCCGGAAAACAAAGATTACGTGTACGATCACTATTTAAACAATTGTTCCACCCGGCTGAGAGATTTTATCGACCAAGCGCTGGACGGACAGTTCTTCCGGAATTATAAGGGGCCCGCCCGCATGACCTTTCGCCAGCACACACGGCGCTACATAGCCAGGAATGTTTTTCTGGAAATGATCCTCATGTACCTGATGAATGACGATATCGACCGCCCCATTCGGGTGTGGGATGAAATGTTTTTGCCGGACGAACTGGAACGGGATGTGCGAAACTTGGTCTATTCGGATTCGTCCGGTCGTGCGCAAAAGTTGGTGGACGACTACTTTGTCTTTTTTAAGGCCAAACGTGATCCCGTGCCGGAAACGCCACCAAAGCACTGGCCGGGCGCCCTTCTCACCGGTTTACTGCTGGGCGCGATCGGGGTTTTTCTCACTTACCGCTGGAATCAGCAGCCCGATTTAAAGAAACGCTTTTTCTTGGGCAGTTACCACCTGTTGCTCGGACTTGCGCTGGGGATTCCCGGCCTGAATCTGACTTTACTGGCCTCATTCACGGAACACACAGTCACCTACCACAACGAAAATCTGCTGCTGGCCAATCTGCTCACTTTTTTGCTCATACCAGCGGCTTTCGGCATTTTGCTGGACAAGGCAAGGGCTTTCCCATGGCTGCGTTATCTCTGGTATGTGCAGGCGTTGGGCAGTATTCTGGCTTTGGTGCTAAAACTTTTTCCGCCTTTCGATCAGGACAACTGGCTGGTGATGGCCTTTGTTACGCCGATTAATCTGGGTATGGCGTTTTCCGTTTTCTTGTTGAAGGAAAAAGCCGTCCCGGAAAAGGCGGTGTTTATTATTGAAGAAAAACATGAATCCCCAAAAGAATGAATCGCACATGTTTGTGGTAATTTTCAGCGCGCAGAACCATGAGTTGGATGACACCTATGCAAAGACGGCCGCGCGGCTCCGGGAGCAGGCCCCCGAAAAATACGGTTGTCTGGCTTTCCGGTCCGTGAGCGATGGCGTTCACTAAATAACCGTTTCCTATTGGGAGAGTCTGGAACAGATCGACAGTTGGAAAAAGGATGCCAAACATCTTGTGATGCAGAGGTTGGGACGCGATAAATGGTACCAATCGTAACGGGTAGAAGTAGCAGAAATTTTACGCGCGTACGATAAGAATTCTACAAACAGTCCCGCTTAACTAAACGGCAACGCCCCCTTCTTTTAACCTGCATGCCCTTTTGCGCATAAGGGCACGATGTTCGCAATGAGCGATTTTTCAAACAGTGAAACCTGGTTAATCCTATCGTGTCTGTATAAGATTTGCGTGAATTTGTGGCATTCGTGGACGGATGCTGAAAGACGACCCTTTAAATCTCCAGCACCAGTCCGTCGTAAGAGAAGTGTACGGTTTCCGGCAACAGCTTGCTGTGTACTTCATGGTCGATGATGTGGCTCATGTGGATCAGGTATGTTTGCCGGGCGGCGATTTTTTCCGCTTCAGTCAGCGCCTGCTCCAAATTAAAATGGGTGGGGTGGAGCCGGATACGCAGAGTGTCCAGCACCAGCACTTCAAGGTCTTTCAGTAAGGGGTAACTTGTGGACGGAATTTTGCTCACATCCGTCAGATAGGCGAATTTCCCGATCCGGTAACCGTAAATGGGCAGATCGCCATGCATCACGGGAATCGGGATGACGGTTGTTTCCCCGATGTTAAAAGGTTCCTGCACCACATGCGCCCGCACATTTGGCACGCCAGGACGCAGGGCTCCTTCAGAAAATGCGTGCACAAAAATTACCCGCAAACGGTCGATGGTGTCCTGAGAACCGTAAATGGGAATGCGTTCCTGCTGCAAATAGTTAAAGCGGCGGATTTCGTCCAGCCCGAAGATATGATCGGCATGGGCATGGGTATAAAGTACGGCGTTTAGGCGCGGAAATGGATGACGCAAAAACTGCTGCCTCATATCCACCGATGTGTCGATTAAGATGAACTTACCGTCCGTTTCCACCATCACCGACGAGCGCAGCCGTTTGTTTTTTGGATTGTCGGATGTACACACCGGACAATTACAATTAATGACCGGCACACCGCCGGAAGTCCCCGTTCCCAAAAAAGTTATTCGCATATTAAGCCGAACTGTTTCCCGTTTTAGAATGATTTTATTTCAGGGATCGGATACTTTTTATAATTCTGTAAGAATTTCGAACGCTTCCCGTAATTTTTTTTCGGAGTCCGCTTCCGCGATCCGGTAGCTCCCGATACGGTCCACCAACACAAGGCGGATTTTCCGGTCGCGCACTTTTTTGTCGTGCGCCATACGCCACACCAGACGCTCGGGATTTAGTTTAGAACGGTCGAACCGGATGGGCACGCGCCTGAGCAAAGCCATGCCGCGTTCGAACGCCTCCTGGGACATGTTCCCCTCACGGTAATTATATTGCAGCGCGCACTGCATGCCCAGGATGACCGCTTCGCCGTGTTTCAGGCCGCCGAATCCATATTCCGCTTCCAGGGCGTGGCCAAAGGTGTGTCCAAAATTGAGGATCATGCGCAGGTTTTGCTCCTTCTCATCCTGTGCCACCACCCGGGCTTTTTCCTGTGCCGAAACCCGGACCAGTTCTACTAATACCTCAGGCCGCCGCTGGAGCGCTTCCTCTAAATGGGCTTCCAGATAAGCGAACAACGTTTCATTCAAAATAAATCCGTATTTGATGACTTCACCCAGACCGCAGCGAACTTCCGCATCTGGCAGGGTTTGCAGTAAGGCCGTGTCGCTGTAAACAAACAACGGCTGTTTAAAAGCCCCGATCAGATTCTTGCCCAACGGATGATTGACGCCCACTTTTCCGCCGATGCTGCTGTCCACCTGAGCCAGCAGAGTAGTGGGCACCTGAATAAAATCCACACCACGCAGATAGGTGGCGGCTACAAAGCCGGCCAGGTCTCCAACTACTCCGCCTCCCAGCGCAATAATAACGGAATGGCGCTCAAAATTGTTTTCCAGCAGGCGCGTGTACAAATCCCACACCTGCTGCTGGGATTTCGCCTGTTCTCCGTCCGGAACCAGCAGGGGTAGCACCCGGCGATGGGAATCGAAATTTTGCATAAAGCGCTGGCCGTACAGATTAAAAACAGGCTCGCAAGAAATGACGGCAATTTGTTTGGCGGAGCTGTGTTTACTCAAAGCGTTTTTGAAGGTTTGTAATATTTCCGTTCCCACATAAACGGGATAGGGGGCAGATGGAACAGCAACTTGAATAGTATGCATGGGTACCTGAATCCTTAGCGTCCGAATAGCGAAAAGTTAAAATTTTAGTTTTACTTACCGGGGTGCGTATTCCGACCCCGGTTTTGGAATTATTCATTCGGTTTTTTGACAATAAGCAAAAATAGAACAAATTTCAAAAAAATATCATCTAGGGGGGAATCCGGGAAACGCATCGAATGTTTTCCTGTTCAAGACGATTTATCAGGAAAGCAGTGATTTCTGTTTTGTTATTTGTTTAAATTTTTTTAATTTTTGAATGATTATTAAATCAACTAATCGAAAATATTCTAAAACTGAGGGTATCCATGAGCGGAATACGAGGCATTGTACTGTTAACGCGATTTGATTTTATAGAAGAAAATTATGGCCGCGAGCGGCTGAAGTCTTTTATTCATCAATTGGCGACGGACGAAAACACAGACGCGCTGACCCAGCCCATTGTGGTTTCCAAGGAATATTCAGAAGGGCTCCTGAAGGCCATCGATAAGCTAATGACCAAAGAATTCTTTGACAACGATGTGGCTAAATTCAAAGAATTGGGGTATTGGAATGCCCGTCATGTGCTGCCCCGTTACTTTCAGCTATATATTGACGAAGCCAATCCGGGCGGATTTTTGAATCAAATGGCGCGCCTCAGAGGTCATTTGATCGGCCTGGGAGAAATGCACGTCACAGCGTTTAACAAAAAGGAATTCGGTATTCGTATCAATTACGGGCAGCCCTATTCGCAGCCGGTCAAATTGAACGAGCTGGGTTTTCTGGAGGAAGGTTGCCGCATGTGCGGTGCCAGGAACATCGTCACCGAAGAGGTGGAAGCCACCGATATTGCGGTCGAATACCGTTTACGCTGGGAGTAAAAATGGCCCGTTTTACCGTAATCAACGCCGATATTGTGGCTTCGCGCCGTATGCCCGATCGCGAGCGCCATGAAGGGCAGTTGTTTTTGAAGTCGGCTTTAATCCAGTTAAACGAAACCTTTGCCGGAGACATCGAAGCTCCTTTTATGATTACCAAGGGCGACGAATTCCAGGGGGTGCTCAAGGATTTTACTTCCGTCCATGCCGTACTTAATAAAATCGAACAAATGATTTACCCTGTGGAACTGCGTTTTGGCGTGGGGTATGGCGAGGTATATAAAATGGGCAGCGAGATCACCATCGAAATGGACGGGCCGGCCTTTCACCGGGCCAACGAAGCTTTGAAAATCGCCAAGAAAAAGAAATACAGCGTCTGGTTTCAAACGAACGTGCCCGAATTCGATCAAACGATCAACACCATTTATCTTTTAATCCAGGCCCTTAAGCGGGGATGGAGCGATTTGAATTACAAGCGCTACTGGCGTTACAAAGATCTGGGTACGTTCCAGAAGGTGGCCGCACAGGAAAGCGTTTCCACCCAGGCCGTGTGGGAAAGTTTGTTTCAGTGCGGCGCGCTGGACGTGCTCAAGGCGGACCGGGCGCTAACGAATATGCTCAAACATTTTGAAACCCGTTATGCGGAACGGTAAAAGTCGCTGATTGAACGCAGGGTCCAGATTAAAAGTCCTACCGCGGGGATCAGCACAAGCGGCGACACATGTCCCTTCCATTCGTACCAGCCAAACGATGCAGAATCTCCCAAATTCAGAAAAATAACGGCAATCAGGTTATTCACCAGATGGACGATGATCGCCGGCCAGAGAGAATTAGTGCGCCATGCCAAAAAGCCGATAAAAATCCCGATGATAAAAATTTCCACCGCCCAGTAAGGATTCTGGTGCACCAGCGTCCAGGTAAGGGAAGAAAGGATCACTGCCCGGGTGACGTCGCCTTTTTTCTCCAGCGCCACCTGTAAAAAACCGCGAAACATGACTTCTTCGGCCAGAGCGGCAACAAGAACCGCGCCGCTCAAAATCAAAATCCAGTCGGAAAGAGACTCGGCTTTTAACGGACGCATGGTTTCGTACAGCCAGTCCGGTATGGTGATCAGCATGCCCAGTAAGCGATCCAATTCGTCTCCGATTACGGATAGGGCCAGGGCGCATAATATGCTGTATAGAATCACCGTGGCGGGTACCGGGTTAAACCGGAACAGGACTTTCAGATCATAGTGCCGCATTCGGGCGTAAATGAGTGGTGCCAAACCAAACAACAGTCCGCCGAAAATAAAAAAATAACGGGCGCTTTTTTGCAATCCGTCAGCTCCATCCGGGAATTCGGATGAAACGCTCAACAAAGCCACCAATAAGATCAAAATGCCGAAAGTGGCTAAAATAACCACCAGCGCTTCAATAGGTTCCGGAATGCGTTTGGGTTCATCCATTATTCTTTTCTCCAGCCTTTTTGTTTTCGATGATTTGAACCTGGTAGAGCGCAATCGCCACGGCCGTACTTAAATTCAAGGATTCCGTCATTCCCTGACCCGGAATGGTCATCTGCGCGTCGCAAATCTGCAACAAATGATCGCTCAATCCATGGGCTTCCGAGCCGAAGGCCAAAATGAGTTCATTACCTGTTTGATCGGTAAGCTCCGGCAAGGGCACTCCGTCCGAAACTGAGGTTCCGACCAGCTTGAAATGCGTTTTCTTCTTGATGCTTTCCAGATCATCGCGGGTGACGTTTTCAAAGATGGAAAGATGGGACACATAGCCGGCTGAAGCGCGCACGGACTTTGGCTGGTAGGGATCGGCAGAATTGGGACTGAGCAGGATCTGTTTCAGGCCGAACCAGCAAGCCGTCCGGATGATGGTGCCTAAATTGCCCGGATCATTAATTTCTTCCAAATACAATAGCGGCGCTTGGAACTCCGTTTGTTCCGGGAGAGTACCGGGACGCTCGGCCACCAGCACCAGGCCCTGGGGTGTGACTTCTGCACTGATTTTTTTAGCCTCTTTTTCCGTAATCTGAAAGACGGGCAGATCGGGCGGAAGCGGCAGGTCGGAAAGCAAAGAAAGCGCACCGGCGGTGACAAACAGCTCCACCGGCCGTAGTTCCTCAGCCTGCAGGGCCGCGGAAATGGCGTGCCGTCCGCTAATCAGATAGCGGTTGTACCGGTCGCGGTATTTTTTCTGCAACAATTTGGACGTTTCTTGTATTTGACGGTGGGAGGCGTTTTCCATGCTATTCTCGGGTATGGGTTAACAGTAGATTTTCTTTTGAGTACCGTTTAATGATCCCGTCTCTGGTGACGACACCCAGGTATTTCATGTTATGGTTGGGGTCCACCACTGGCAGCAATTCGGAGTCGTCCAGTTCCATCTTATGCAACGCTTCTTCCAGCGTTTCGTGGGGATGCAGAACAAACACGTTTTCACTCATCACATCCGCGGCCACCAGCAGGGGCGCTAGATCGCGGTTAAACAAAACCGGTCGTAAATCTCTTAATGCGATGATGCCCACCAGTTTTCCGGATCCGTTGACTACCGGAAACGTGGTGTAATTGGAAGTCATAAACACATTCAGCAGGGCGTCAAAGCTGGTATCCGGGTGCACCACCGGCGCATCTTTTACGATTAAATTCTCGATGTGGTGGGTACGCAGAATGTCCACATTGCGGCCGTCCTGTGTGCGATGGGAAAATTGCGAGATTTTCATGGTGTAAATGGATTCTTTTTCCAGCCAGCGGGCGATTAACGTAGAAGTAACCGTGCCCAGCATGAGTGGCAAAATGATTTTGTAATCCGTGGTCACTTCAAAAATAATGAGCAGGGCGGTCAGCGGTGCATGGATGGTTCCGGCCACGATCACACCCATGCCCACCAGGGCATAGGCTCCGGGTGGAGCCGCGATCCCAGGAAAGAAGGCGCCTACGATATTTCCGTACACCGCCCCGAACATAGCGCCGATAAACAACGAAGGCGTAAACAAGCCGCCGGTAGCCCCGGAACCCAGGGTGAAGGAGGTGGCCAGGATTTTAGCGACCATCAGTATGGCCATTAATTGGATTTCCGTACGCCCGATCAAGGCCGTGTAGGTGGCCGAATCGTCAAACCCATACAATTCCGGAAAGTAGTAAGCGATGGCGCCGGTCAATAAACCACCAATGGCGGGTTTTACCCAGGGCGGCAGCGCCACCTTGTCTTCGAAAAAATCTTCCACGCCGTACAGGGTTTTAATAAACACCACGGAAACCAGACCGCCCAGGATACCCATCACAAGGTAAAGCGGCAGTTCGGCCGGGCTTTTTAAGGCGTAGGCCGGCACAGCGAACAAGGGGCTGGAGCCCACAAAATGGTGGGAAATGGCGGTGGCAATCACAGACGATATCACAATGGGCGTAAATACGGACAGCCGGAAGTCCACCAGAATGATTTCCACGGCGAACATGACACCGGACAAGGGAGCGTTAAACACAGCGGCCAGACCGGCGGCCGCCCCGCATCCCACCAGAACTTTCATGCGTTGCTGAGAAACGTGAAACAGTTGGCCCACGGCGGAACCCAGCGCCGCGCCGATTTGCACGATCGGTCCTTCTTTGCCGGCCGAACCACCGGAACCGATGGTGGTGCCGCTGTTGATAGACGTTAAAAACGCCACCCGGCGCCGGATGTAACCGCCCTTGCTGACCACCGCATCGATGACACTGGGAATGCCGTGCCCCTTTACTTCGGGGGAGAGATAGTAGGCCAGCAGACCCACGGTCAGCCCGCCCACGGCCGGAAAGATGATGCGCAAATAATCCAAAGTTTGATCCGAGAAAACCTGGAAACCGGCCTGCTCAAAAAGGGCAAAATGTACTGCCTCCACAATAATGTTCAGAAAATAGGCCCCGAATCCGGTGAGTACGCCCACAATAGTGGCCAGAAAGAGCATGTAAAACTCTTTGGGCGTATCGATTTTATATAGGGCGCGCAGGGATTTGGTGCGCCATTTTTGAGTTACCTGGTGTATGTTATGCTGAATCGGCACGGTCCGTCACATTTTTTTGGTCAATGATGGTACATTTCCATTTTTTTGTGTCTCCGTTTCGCCTGCCAGGCAGGGTCAGGCCCTGTCCTGAAGGTCGTTTAGCACGGCGATGATTTCATCAAAAGGGACGGTTAATTGTTCGCCCTGGTCCATCAGCTTCAGCGAAAAGGCACGGTTTTGCAATTCGTTTTCACCCAGAAGAATAACAAATCGCGCCCGCTGCCGGTTAGCTTCGCGCATCTGAGCCTTCATACTGCGCTGGAGGAAATCGCTGTCCACGCTAAAGCCCTGTTTTCTCAGATAGGCCGCCCAGTAAAGCGTCTCCTTGCGCGCCTCCTCTCCAAGCGCAGCGATGAACACATCCAGGCGCGGTTCCGGAATCAGGGACACGTTTTGCTTTTCGGCCACCAGCAACAGCCGCTCGATGCCGGAGGCAAATCCCACGGCCGGGGTGGGCGGTCCGCCCAGCTCTTCGGCCAGCAGGTCGTAGCGTCCGCCGCCGCAAATGGCGTTCTGCGCGCCCAGCGCATCGCTGGTGATTTCGAATACCGTGCGGGTGTAGTAATCCAGCCCGCGCACCAGATACGGGTCTTCCTGAAAAGGAATATTCAGCCGCTGCAGCCCCTGCTTCAATTGCGCGTAATGGTCCCGGCACTCGTCGCACAGGTGGTCATTCAGACGTGGTGCGTCGGCATTTAAGCGGATACAGGTTTCGTTTTTACAGTCCAGGATACGCATGGGATTTTCGTCAAAGCGGCGCTGGCAATCCGGGCAGTATTGCTTCAGATTGGGACGGATATAATCTTGCAGCATCTTTTTGTAGGGAATGCGGCATTTGGCGTCGCCCACTGAATTAATGCGCAGTTTTAATCCCTGCAGTCCCACCCGGCGGT
>CAZJNP010000046.1:0-12276 GCA_964547355.1 uncultured Calditrichaceae bacterium | reverse complement strand
CTCTGGGGTTGTGGCATAATTTTGGGGATGTGGACATTTATGCCAACAGCAAGGAAATGGTCCTGCGTGCCTTTGATCTGGGAATCACCCACTTCGATCTGGCAAACAATTACGGCCCGCCGCCCGGATCAGCCGAGCTCAATTTTGGCAGGATTTTAAAAGAAGATTTGAAGCCCTATCGCGATGAACTGATTATTTCTACCAAAGCGGGCTGGGAAATGTGGCCGGGTCCGTATGGCAATTTTGGCTCCAGAAAATATTTGGTGGCTAGCCTCGACCAGAGCCTGAAGCGGATGGGGTTGGATTATGTGGATATTTTTTACCATCACCGCCCCGATCCGGATACGCCGCTGGAAGAAACCATGGGCGCTCTGGATTACATCGTACGCAGCGGTCGGGCCTTGTACGTGGGTATATCCTCCTATAATCCGGAACAGACCCGAAAAGCCATAAAAATTTTGACGGAACTGGGCACGCCCCTGCTCATACACCAGCCGAAATATAACATGTTTCATCGCTGGATCGAAGAGGGGCTTACGGCTGTGTTAAGCGAAAACGGTGTGGGCAGCATCGTCTTTTCACCTTTGGCCCAGGGACTGCTGACCGACCGCTATTTACATGGCGTACCGCAGGATTCCCGGGCCGCCAAAGCGCACGGATTTTTACAGAAAGAACAGATTACCGCCGCTGTGCTCGATAAAATCAAAAAGCTGAATCAAATCGCAGAACAGCGCGGGCAGACCCTGGCGCAAATGGCCATTGCCTGGACCTTGCGCCTGCCGGAAGTGACCTCTGCCCTGATCGGTGCCAGCAAGGTTTCACAAATCGAAGACTGCGTCCGGGCCTTGCAGCGTCTGGATTTCTCAGACGATGAATTGACGGCCATCGATCAAATCCTCGCCCAGGAGTAAAACGGTGCTTATTCTTTTAATTTTTCTATAATTGCCCGACAGAATTGCGGTAGGTCATCGGGGCGGCGGCTGGAAACCATATTCCGGTCCACAACCACCGGCTCATCCACCCACTTTGCGCCGGCGTTGGTCAGATCGTCCTTAATGCCGGGTGTGGAAGTGCAGGTGAATCCGTTCATAATGCCGGCGGAAATGGCAATCCAGCCGCCGTGGCAGATATGGGCGATTAATTTCCCTTGCTCGTGCATTTGCCTGGTGATTGCTTTTACTTTTTTCAGACGGCGCAGTTTGTCCGGCGCAAAACCGCCGGATAGGATGAGTCCGTCAAAATCTTCCCCTGATACTTCGTCAATGGAAATGGAAGATTTAAACGGATACCCGTTTTTACCTTTGTAAATTTTTCCTTTTTGCGGAGCGGCGACCACCACTTCCGCTCCGGCTTCGGTTAAGCGGATTTTGGGGTACCATAATTCCAGATCTTCGTAAAGGTCTTCTACGAACATCAAAATACGTTTGCCCTTAATGTCGCACATATTTAATCCCTTCCAATAGTACGTTTGAAATTAAGGTATGAAATTTAACCCGAATGGGCTATAAAAATCAAAATTAGGTATTACGTTCGTTCGGCAAAAAGACGTGCGGTTCAGTGAGAGGATTTAATTCTGAATGACCCTCAAAACAAGTGGCAAACAGCGAGGTGAGAAAAATTTGGAATCAAATTTCATTAATAATATATTTCTGCCGGTTGTTATCGTAAAACAACACAAATTTCAGTAACGGGAAGCGCGGTGAAAATCCGCCACTGCCCCGCAACTGTAATAGCGGACGAAAGCCAGACAACGCCACTGTCCCGCCCCCGCGGGATGGGAAGGCCTGGTCAGTAGGAAGATGCTTAAGTCAGGAGACCGACTGGAATTTGCACATCCCTGAAATTCTACGAGGGTGGAAGCTGGGAAAGAATTCTTTTTCTGCCTTTCTTGTACCTCTTGTATTTTAGTGATTGCATTTTCAGTACGGTCCTTCCAAAGTAATCAGTTATTTCATTCGGGAATTTACATGTTGTTGAAACGCATAGCGTTTTTTGCTCTGATTGTTTTTTTGCCGTTGCTCCTGAACGCGAAGTCCGGGCTCCAGGTTCGGGATATGTGGACCTTGCGTCCCCTGCCCGGCGTTCGGCTCGTTTCCGAACGAGATACACTGTTGAGCAATGCGCACGGCTTTTTTGATTTGGAAAGGATGCGCGCGTTGACCTGGCCGGTTGTCCTAGAAAAAGAAGGCTATTTTGATCAGGAACTGGTATTCTCCTCCACAGCTTTCCGTATCGTTTATTTGATGCCGCAAATGGCCACCGAAGAGATCACGGTGGTGGAGCCCCGTAGCGGTGAGGAAACCCTGCCAGTCCCTGCAAACGTTTCCCGCATTGATGTGTCGTCGGTGCAAAGCATTCCGGGGCTGGGAAGCGTGGAGCAGCTCCTAAGGGAGCAGGAGGGCGTGGTCATAAAATCTTACGGCGGAACAGGGCAACTGCAGACTATTTCTCTGCGCGGAATGTCCGCGGAACAGACCCAGGTCAATTTTGACGGCGTTCCGCTGAATAATTTGCAATTAGGCAGCGTGGATCTGGGGAAATACGATCTGTCCGGACTGTCGGCTGTTACCGTTTATCGCGGCGGGAACGCGGTGTTTGGCGGCAGCGGTGCCATTGGCGGGGTGATCCATCTCGTACCGGACAGCATCCGCAGCGTGCCGTTTTATTCTGCGCGTTTTGATATGGGCAGTTACCAAAACCGATCGTATCTTGCCCGTTTGGATTTTCCCATCGCCAGTTTGCGCAGCAGCCTGAGTTTTTCCGGCGGTTCAGGTGAAAACAACTATCCTGCCTCCCGGGACGCGAGCGACGGCCGGTTGAATAATCGCGATTTTGTACGCCACCGTTTGGCCTACCGCGGGCAACTGGATTTTACGGGCAACTGGACGGCGCAGGTCGGAATATACTCCTTCCGCCATGATGGCGGGGCTCCGCAACCCTTTATCAACGCCCGTTCGGAAACTGACAACCGGGCGCGCATCACCCGAGATGAAACACTGGCGAATCTGAAAATATTGCGCACTTTCAAAAACGGCAGGCTGAAAATGCAAACCTTTTTGCGCAATGAATGGATGGAATACACGGATCCTGCGCTGGTAATCAATTACCAGCCCTTGCACAGCCTGCATTTTAACCAGCAGCAGGGGGCACAGGCGTCTCTGGTTTACGGCATTTTGCCCAACCTTCTGATCAACGCTGGCGCCGAGTGGTACAGCGACAAAATCCGCAGCAGCGCAGCCGGAAATCATCGCAGAACGCACCATGCGTTTTTTACCGCAACCGATTGGCAGCTTTTTTCGGTGCGGGATGGATGGATACGCAGTCTGCATCTGAATGCCAGCGTGCGTTCAGAGCGGTATCCTGGGACTACCCGCCTGTGGCTGCCCGCGGCCGGATTCAGCCTGAACACAGCAACGGGGCGCTGGTATGGGGCGTTGGGAAAAAACTACCGGGCGCCAGGATTCAACGATTTGTACTGGGTGCCGGGAGGCAATCCCGATTTAGCCCCGGAGTTTTCCGACAACGCTGAGTTCGGTTACCAGATCGTACGCCGGATATACGCCGCGCTGTTGAGCGCAAACGCCTCCGTTTTTCTCAACCGCGTGCACGATCAGATCAAATGGCTGCCGGAAGGCGCTCTATGGCGTCCGGTGAACATTGCCGAAGTGCAAAGCCGCGGGCTGGAATTCCGCACCTCGCTTGAACACCTCGAGGGGTGGTATCGGCTGCATTTTAATTATACCTACGGCCGATCGGAAAAGCAAAAAGCCGAATTTCCCGGCGACCAAACGGTGGGGAATCAACTACCATACCTGCCGCGGGAGGTTATCCGCCTGCGGGCCGAGTTCCGTTTGTTTGGCTGGCGCTTAGGCGTACAGGCGGTTCGTGAAAGTTTCCGTTATCTCACGATTCAGAACAGCCCGGATCAAATTCTGCCGGCGTTCCACCTGTTGACCGCTTGGCTGACGCACGCTTATCAAACGAAGCACTGGCGTGTGCGCGGCGGCGTAACCGTGAACAATCTTCTGGATACCCGCTACCAGACCCTGCCCGGATATCCCATGCCGCCACGGACGGTAACGGTCGGTATCGAATTTTCCGGGAACAGAAAAAAATTGTAATCATAACACATAAAGCGACAAGGAGGAAAGATGTACAGAATGCTTTTTACCGTTTTACTATTTGCTCTGCTGGTACTCTTTGGCTGCGAGCGAAATCCGCAGTCCACGGATGGTGGGACGTCCACGCCTGCTCTGGAAGGCGCGTTTATCATAAATGAAGGCGGATGGACTCATAATAACGGGTCACTCTCCTTTTATGATTTTAATAACCACACGGTTCAAAATAATATTTTTAACACGGTGAACGATAGCACGCTGGGCGATGTGGTGCAGAGCATGGCCGTATATGACACGCTTGGTTTTATTGTTGTCAGTAATTACAATAAAATTGAAGTGATTTCCCTGAACACCTGGAAATCTGTGGCAACCATTCAAATGCCGATAGGTAGTTATCCCCGCAATATTATTTTTTACGAAGGCAAGGGATATGTAACCGGTCTATTCAGCAATAATGTAATGGTGCTCGACCTGGCCACTTATACGGTTGGTACCATGATCCCGGTGGGCGCCAATCCGGAAGAGATCTTGCTGGTGGATCATAAAGCCTACGTGGCTAATAGTGGCTTTGGCAGCGGGCATACGGTTTCGGTGATCGACTTGACACAACACAAGGTGACTAAGGAAATACCAGTGGGCGATAATCCCGGCTTTTTGGCGCTGGATTCGGACGGCGAAGTACACGTGCTTTGTGTGGGACGGTTGCCGGCCTGGGGCGACACCACCGATCAGGGAACCAACGGCGGTGTGTATGTGATCGACCCTGCGACCGATGTAGTGGTTGATTCCATCCCGCTGGTCGGACATCCAACGGAATTGACTTATGGCGGAAACGGCACAGGTTTTTTCCTGAGCAACGGTAATGTGGTTTCGTACTCTACGGAAACCAATAAAATAGTCAATGATTCGTTGATCGTCGGTTTCTTTTACGCCGTGGAAGCGGACCCGGTGTCGCAGCAGTTGTTTGTGCTGGACGCTAAAGATTATCAGCAAAACGGCGAGGTGAAAATTTACGGCTTTGACGGGACGCTCAAAGAGAGCCACACCGTGGGCGTTATTCCGGGAGCGGTTACTTTTAAATACAGTCAGGAATAAAGCATGATTCGGTTTGTCGCATACCTGATATTAGCAGCCGGGTTGCTCATTGGCTGCCAGTCGGATCAAAAAAGATCCGCCGGACAAGTGGAACGCGTAATATCGTTATCTCCGCATATTACGGAAACGATCTACGCGCTGGGGATGCAGGAAAAACTGGTGGCGGTAACCGATTTTTGCCGCTACCCGCCAGAAGCCGCGAAAAAGACGAAAATCGGCGGACTGCTAAATCCGAATCTGGAACGCATCCTCACACTGAAACCGGATTTACTGATCGGCACCCCGGCCCACCTGGAACTGAAAACAAAGCTTGGCTCTCAGGGGATGGCCTTTTTACTGATCCCAAACGATCGTGTTTGGGATGTCTTTAAAACCATTGACACTCTGGGCGCGGTGCTCAACTGCGCCCGGCAAGCGCTGGCGCTGAAACGACAAATTAAGGATTCGTTGCATTTTTACGCCGCTCAAGCACGCAAATCGATGAAGCACCCCTTGCGAGCCATGCTGGTGATCGGCCGTGATGCGCCGGAGCTGAAAAATATTACCGTTGCCGGTCCGGCCACATTTTTAAGCGAAGTGTGGGAAATGGCCGGCGGGAAAAACGCGTTTGACGATCTGCCGGCCAGGTACGCCACGGTTAATCCGGAAGCAATTCAAACTCATAATCCTGATTGTATTATTGAATTCAAGTTTCGGCAAAAATGGGACGAGAACAAGGATTGGGAAAATCAAAGGCAATGGGAAAAACTTTCGACGCTTAAGGCAGTAAAGAGCAAGAAGATTTTTGTATTAACCGGCGACTATACTCTGATTCCCGGACCAAGGATTTTCCGGTTGGCGCGGGATTTTTCCCGAATCATTACGCGTTTTAATCAGCACGCATTTAAATAAATGCGAAAAAAATATAAGCTTGGCCAGCAAATACAGGCCATCGAATACGTTAAAATATTTTAAATTTTTGTTAACTTTTCCACAAAATGTGATTTGGGAAATGCGTAGATTGTTTTTAATGATTGAAAGCGCGGTTTGGTCAGCGATGCTCCGCTCCACCAATGGTTCCGAAACTTTTACAATTCAAAATAAATACAGAAAAATAAAATGCCTCTGAAAAACGGGTTTGTGCAGATATACACCGGTAACGGAAAGGGTAAAACCACAGCCGCCATCGGCCTGGCGGTGCGGGCTTTAGGCTCGGGTTTAAAGGTACTGTTTATTCAATTTATGAAGGACTATCCCTATGGCGAGGTGCAGGTGCTGCAAAAATTTGCCCCGCGCTTAACTCTGTGGCGTTTTGGCAACGATGCCTTTGTATTCAAAAAACAGCCGCCCTCGGAGCGCTTAATAGCCGAGGTCAAACAGGGATTACACAAGGCCGAGCAAGCCATGAACAGCGGGCAATATGATGTGGTGATTTTAGATGAAGTATGCGTTTCCGTTTATTTTGATTTACTAACCGAGGAGGAGGTGATCGCGTTTATTAAAAAGAGACCGGCTCATGTGGAATTAATTTTAACCGGGCGTTATTGCAACCAGCCTGTTTTGGAACTGGCTGATCTGGTCACGGAAATGAAGGAAATAAAGCACTATTATCAACGCGGTGTAATGGCCAGAAAAGGAATAGAAGCCTGAGGGAATTTCAGTTTGCATGGCTGTAAAATTTTATTAAATTGCAGTCACACATTTCATCGTTGCAAGAGATCTCGTCCCTGAATACGGGATATGTCTATCCGAAAACGACAAAAAAAATTCTAATTATTTTGCATATTCAACTTAGGCAAGTGGGAGTGGTTATTTTATGTTTTTAGACATGTTTAAATACCAGGGTAAATTCAGCAAACTGGTAGGTAAAAAAAATCTGAAACGGTACCAAAATTTATATTTAACCATAAAGAAAAAACAGCGCGACGGCGAGCTTCCGCTTCATCCCGAGAATAATTATCTGGGTGACAACGAACTAGCGAAGAATATTTACGAGAAGAAATATTTTGTGAAAGATTTGAACAACGAACCACTCGAGCATCGGCCGGAAGAACTGTTTAATCGTGTGTCCTCATTTATTGCTGCCATCGAACCCGACGATGAAAAAGCCGAGTACTGGGCGACTAAATTCTACAAAAATTTTTACAACGGCTATTTTGTGCCAGGTGGCAGAGTTTTAGCCGGAGCCGGCGATTTGTATCGCTTAAAAACCCTTTCCAATTGTTTTACCACGCAGATTGAAAAAGACAATATCGAATCCATATACTCCGCCGCCTACGAATGTGCCCGTACCTACTCCTTTGGGGGAGGAATAGGCGTGGATATTTCCCCGTTGCGGCCCAAAGATTCCATCGTACACAATGCCGCCGACAGCTCCACCGGCGCCGTATCGTTTATGGAATTGTTCTCACTGACTACCGGTTTGATCGGACAGAGCGGGCGGCGCGGGGCTTTGATGCTGACCATCGACGTGAAACATCCCGATATTGTGGATTTTATCCGTGTAAAAAAGAATCCCAACTGGGTAACCAAGCAGGTTATCGAACAGCTTAAATGGAGTGATATGTTCGACGACGCCCAGATCGCCGAAATAGAAAAACAGGTCATGGAGAATACCCAGGTTCGGTTCGCAAACATCAGCATCAAGGTGTCTGACGAATTCATGCAGGCGGTGGAAGAACAAAATACGTACGGCAAAAATAAAATTCTTATCTATAAAAAGTTCAACAAAACGGTTCTGAAAAAAGCGTATCAGGATGACGGTTATCATTATTCCATTCAGATTCCTGCCAAGGACGTCAGCGAATATGAACTGTGGCAAACCTTTGACAATCTTAGCGGATTAAATGACTTTCTGTACAAAAACTACGAGCTGATTTTAACCAACGAAGATTTGGCCGATCCATACAAGCGGGACGTGTACGGCGATGTCGTTTTACCGCTGGTTTCCGAACCGTTTGACCTGGCAGTGCGTTACAGCGGCGATTTTATGCTGTACTTTGGTTCCGAACCGACGGGTGAAATCCGCCGTCTGATTAAAGCCAGAGAAGTATGGGATCCCTTTGTGGAAGGCAATTACAAAACCGCGGAGCCCGGACTGATTTTCTGGAGCAAGATGAGCAAGTATTCGCCGTCCAATTATGTGGATCGTCCCATTTCGTGCACCAACCCATGCGCAGAAGTGCCGCTGGAAAACGGCGGGGCCTGCAATCTGGCGTCCATTAATCTTTCCCGAATGGTTAGCAACGGCTACACGCCGCAGGCTAAAATCGAGTGGGAGCGGATCAAGGAAGTTACCAGGGACACCATCCGTTTTCTGGACAATGTGGTTAGCTGGAACGAAATTTTAAATCCGCTGGAAAAGCAGAAGAAAGCGGCAGCCGAAACGCGCCGTCTGGGTCTGGGTACCATGGGCGCCGCGGACATGCTGAATCAGCTGGGCATTTCGTATGACTCCAAAGAAGGTATGGAGTTGGTGGAAAAAGTGATGCGCCTGGTGACCAATACGGCCTATCAAGCCTCGGCCGATTTGGCTGAAGAAAAAGGCGCGTCACCAATTTTTGATTATGAAAAATATGCCCAGGGTCCCTTCTTCAGGGAAGCACTGGATGAGGAAACCAAAGAACGCATCCGTCAGAAAGGCCTACGTAATATCGCCATGTTAGCCATTGCGCCCACGGGAACCATCAGCAATATTGTGCTTAGTTTTGTGAATGGCAACAAACACTATATGGGTGTTTCGTCCGGGATTGAACCGATTTTTGCCTTGTTCTACACCCGCCGCTCCGAATCGTTCGGGAACAAGTTCTTTAAGGTGTTCCACTCCACCGTTCAGGCTTACATCGATATGAACAACCTGGAAAGCAAAGTGGAGCGGGCACAGACCGAAGCCGAACTGACGGAATTTTTGCCTCCTTGTTTCTTCCGCACGGCACACCATGTGGATTACGACCGGCGCGTGGAAATCCAGGGCCGGTGCCAGAAGTATGTGGATCACAGCATCTCTTCCACAGTAAATCTACCCGAAACCATCGAGCCGGAAGTGATTTCCAATATTTACCTGAACGCCTGGAAGAAGGGGTTAAAGGGGATTACCATTTACCGGGACGGCAGCCGGTATCCCATCCTGAGCGTGGAGGGCGAAGAGACGGAATTCCAGAAAATGAAAAAGAAATTGTATAAAATTCTTTTGGAAAACGAAGATCAGGAAGTTACATTACACGGAGACGATATTATTGTAACCCCTGATGATCGGTTGACTACCGTTTACCATTATATAAAATCAAGGAAGAGTTAAGGAACGGGCTTTTAACTGGGGAGTGTTTTCATATGTATAGATTGAAAAATCAGGAAGTGCAAATCGAAGAAGTTAAATACGAGGAACCACTGGATAACGTAACGGATCAGATTGCCGTACGACCGGAGGTGGTTAACGCCAAAGTGTATAAACTGCGCAGCGGATTCGTGAAACACAGCGTGTACATTACGCTCGGCTACATCGAGCAGAACGGGCGTAAACGACCGATTGAAATTTTTATCAACAGCAAAGATTTAACCAAAAACGCGGAATACGCCGTGTTGACCCGTTTGATTTCCGCGATTTTTCGCAAATCGTCCAATCCGGTTTTTATTCTGGAAGAATTGAGCAGTATCCACGACCCCAACGGCGGTTACCACAAGAACGGCAAATACATTCATTCGTTTTATTCGGAAATTGCAGACGTGATCGAACGGTTTTTCAAGGAAATTGGATGTATGGATCCAAGTAACGAGCCATCAATTCCTTTATCTCCGCAGGTAACCGAAGCACTGGCTTCAGCGGAGCCGGTGGTGAATTCAGAATTCCAGATTTGTCCGGACTGCAACCAGCGTACGGTCAAAATGGAGAATGGCTGTCTGACCTGCATCAATCCCGATTGCGGCTACAGCAAATGTGACAAGTAAGCTTTGTGGCATATCAAATACACAAACATCATCAAAAGAAAACAATCCGGCGCCCTGTTTGAAGATTCAGACAGGGTGTTTTTATTTTAAGCACGATGACAGAGAAAAAAACCATTCTGCAAGCAGAAAAGATTAGCTACAGTTTTAACGGACGGCAGGTGCTGTTCGATATTAATCTTTCGGTGAACAAAGGGGAGTTTGTAGGCATCATCGGTCCCAACGGCGCCGGAAAGAGCACGCTGCTTAAGCTGCTGCTGGGTCTGTTGAAAAATCCCGCTGCCACGGTTCTTTTGGACGGTAAAGATGTTTCCGAATATGATCCCAAAACATTAGCGCGATTGTGCGCCTACGTGCCCCAGTCTCTGGAAATGCCTTTTTCGTTTAACGTGCACCACATCGTGCGCATGGGGCGGTTTCCGTATCACCGTCCGCTGCAAAACGAAAATCCGGCGGAAGAAGAGATCGTTGATCAGGCACTGGAGCGGTTAGACCTGTTGCCGCTCAAACAGCGCTGGTTTAATCAGTTAAGCGGCGGCGAACAGCAACGCACCCTGATCGCCAGCGCGTTGGTTCAGCAGGCGCCACTGCTTTTTCTGGACGAACCGACCTCTGCTCTGGATCTGAAACATCAGCAAAGTATTTTTACACATCTGCGCAATCTGGTGGATGAAGAGCGTAAAACGATTATTCTGGTGACGCATGATATTAACCTGGCCGCTCAGTTCTGCGATCGTCTGCTGTTACTGAGTGAAGGCCGGCTGATCATCGACGGTCCGCCTAACGATGTTTTGCAG
The DNA here is from genome assembly GCA_964547355.1 of uncultured Calditrichaceae bacterium. Classification (GTDB taxonomy): domain Bacteria; phylum Calditrichota; class Calditrichia; order Calditrichales; family Calditrichaceae; genus CAZJNP01. The sequence continues at coordinate 1,346 of CAZJNP010000046.1, read as the reverse complement.
TTTAAGCTGATCCAGCAGGTGTACGGCGTGAAGGTCTATATCGATATCAATCCTTTTACGGGTTCCGTCTATATTTTACCCTACGATCTGGAGTAGATGTTTTCTACTACCCAAAGCATCCATTAAGTGCGCGGTATCTTAACAAAACATATCTGAAAAAGCCGTTTAGTTTTTTAGGCCGGAGTCGCTTTTGGAGATGACTGCCACCGTAATGCGGCTGATACACACCAACCGTTTTTGGCTGTCGGTAATCCGTATTTCCCAAACATGCATCCGGCGGCCTATTTTTACAGGACGGGCCGTACCTTCCACAAAGCCGTCCCGGACGAAGCGCAGATGGCTGGCGTTGATTTCCAGCCCCATACAATCGTATTTTTGGGGATCGACACACAAATAGGAAGCCACGCTTCCCAGCGTTTCGGCCAGAGCGACCGAAGCGCCGCCATGTAACAATCCGGCCGGCTGTTTGGTGCGATGATCGACTGACATGCGGGCCGTGAGATGATCTTCACCGATTTCGGTATATTCAATTCCAATCCGCTCCACCATCGTATTTTTAGATGCGGCGTTTAGAGCGGCGATGTCCGCCGGCTGAAACCAGATGCCCAAGGTTGTTCTCCTTTTATTTTGTAGCTCTGAGAAAATAGCGAAATTATGAGCCACTTCAAAATGGTAAATGAAAGAGTGCTTGTTTATTTCAATTCTGGGTGTCCACCAAAAACCTCAACATTAAGGAACTATTACTCCCTAATGCTAAAGAGATAAATGGACGTTAGGGGGCTGGAAATAAAAAAGATACGGTACAGGCTAACATACCACAGGGAATGACTAACACCGCCATTCAGGCGGTGATTCGGACCACCTGCCGGATATTGCGGGGGCTTCAGCCCAACCCTTACGGGCTAAAGCCCTCAGAATGTGTGCGACTGGCGCTGCTTCACGACCCTAAAGGGCCGAGTTAGGCAGGCGCAACCGGGATATTATTTGGAGTTCCATGCTTTACATAAAAAGAGGGATGATGACCGGGTATATCCGATTAGCCATCAGGGCCGCCGCCGTTATTTTCCTGCCTTAAAGGGATCACAGGCCTATGGAAATTTGAGAAATGAGAACAGAAAAATCATAAACGGACGGCCAAGGAATTCCTCAATAAAGGACGGTGCAAATTTTGGGGGACATTCAGTTTTTTATTTCAATTTCCTTTAACTATTAATGACGTTTGCTTAAATTATGACATTCACGAAAAAAAGTAATAAAGGAGTTCGTTATGGGTGTTCAGATTGCGAGGGAAAAACTGGAAAAATGGGCGGATTATCTGCTGAACTATTCTTTGGGCGGTATTACAA
>CAZJNP010000045.1:0-12372 GCA_964547355.1 uncultured Calditrichaceae bacterium | reverse complement strand
GATGCCGGCCATGATTTCTTCGTCAGGCGTGCGCGGAGCCACATAGTTTTCTTCCAGCGAATAGGCCGATTCGTCTGGTTTGGGCAGCGATCGGCGGTCGATCTTACCGTTCGGGGTCAGGGGCAAACGCTCCATGGCCACAAAGGCCGACGGCACCATGTAATCTGGCAGCTTTTCCAGCAGGAAGCGGCGCAGTTCGTTCTTATCCGGTACATGCTCGTCAGCGGGAACGAAATAAGCCACCAGCCGCTTGTCATTAGGCCGGTCTTCCCGCACAATGACGGCGGCATCTTTTACGGCCGGATGGTCGGCCAGGTTGGATTCGATTTCGCCTAATTCGATACGGAAACCGCGCAGTTTGACCTGATTGTCCATTCTGCCCAGAAATTCAATATTTCCGTCCGGCAGATATCTTCCCATATCGCCGGTGCGATACATGCGCTGACCTGGTTGAGGGCTAAACGGGTTCGGTACAAATTTTTCCGCGGTTAAATCGGGACGATTGTGGTAGCCGCGCGCCAATCCTGCGCCGGCCACAATGATCTCGCCGGGCACGCCGATCGGAGTGGGCTGCAATTCCTCGTCCACAATGTAAATCTGCATATTGGAAAAAGGTTTACCGATCGGCACCAGACGATCTTTCGGCAAGTCCAGCCGGGCTGCTTCAAAATAGGTGCTGTCGATGGAAGCTTCGGTTAAACCGAAGGAATTGATTAAACGTGTGTCAGGTCCGCAGTATTTTAAAAATTGCTGATATTCACCCACATACCAGCTGTCGGAACCGGCGATCAACGCACGCATAAATGACAAGTCTTTTTCGATCTGATCCAGATATTGGGTGAGATTACGTAATACTGCCGGAACAAATTCGGCGATATTGATTTCTTCATCCAGCATGAGCTGATAAAGTTGCTCGGCCTGCAGCAGTATTTCCTGAGGTACTAAAACCAGCTTGCCTCCGGAGCCCAGCGCCCGGATCGTATCTCCGGCGAAAACGTCAAAAGAAAAATTGGCCATCTGCAAATGATTGCGGGCTCTGGTCTTCAGTTCGTAGTCTTTTTCCCAGGCAAAATAGGAGTTCACCCAACTGGCGTGAGACACCATGGTTCCCTTGGCCTTACCGGTAGAGCCGGAAGTGTAGATCATGTAAGCCATGTTATCCGGTGTGGAAGTCTCCGGAAGATTCTCGTCGTTTTCCTGGCTGATCTCGGCCCAGTCCCGGCCGATGCAGACGATTTTTGCCTCATTGGGCGGAATGCGTTCCAGATGGTATTCCTGCGTGATCAGCACCGGCACCCGGGAATCTTCAATCATGTGGGCTAAGCGTTCCTGAGGATAATCCGGCGACATGGGCACGTAAGCGCCGCCGGCCTTTAACACTGCCAGCACCGCAACCATCAAGTCAAGGGATTTTTCTATACTGATGCCCACAGGTGTTTCCGCTTTTACCCCTAGTTTGCGCAGGTATCGGGCTAACTGATTAGCTCTGCGGTTCAGTTCGTCGTAGGTAAGATATTTCCCGTCAAAAACAACGGCTTTCGCTTCAGGATTCTCTTCCGCATTGGTTTCGAATAACCGGTGCATGCACTGACGGTAATCGTAGTCCGCCGTGGTCGCGTTCCATTCCACAACGATTTTACGCCATTCGTTTTCGTCCATGATTGGGATGCGGTTGATGGGGAGTTCCGGATTTTGCGTGGCGTTGCGCAGAATGTTTTCCAGATGATTGAGCATGCGCCGAATGGTCGGTTCATCAAACAGATCGGTGCTGTATTCCACTGAGGTGTTGAGTCCGATCTTCTGTTCGACCATGGAAATGGTGATGTCAAAGGTCGAAGTGCCGCTGTCCACTTCCATCTGCTGCATGACCAGATCGCCGCCGGAAGCCTGTCCGCCGCCTCCGGTGGGCGCATTCTGCAGGATGTACATCACCTGAAACAGGGGAGAATGGCTCATGGATCGCTCGGGCTGAATGGCTTCCACCAGCATTTCGAACGGCAGGTGCTGATGTTCGTAACCCTCCAGGGCGGTTTGCTTCACCCGCTGCAGGAATTCCGTAAAGGTGGGATTCCCGGAAAGATCCGAGCGAAGCACTAACGTATTGACAAAGAAACCGATCAGGCCCTCGGTTTCGCCTTCCGTACGGTTCGCGATCGGGGTGCCGATGGATATATCGGTCTGACGGGAATATCGGTAAAGCAGAACGTAAAAAGCCGCCAGATAGGTCATGAAGGGGGTTACGCCGGCTTTAATGCTGAAGTTATGCACCTGGTCAATCAGGTCGCGCGGGTAAATGACTGTGAGCGAATTGCCTCTGGAAGACTGTACCGCCGGCCGGGGACGATCCGTGGGCAGTTCCAGCACCGGCAGATGTCCGCCTAATTTTTTCTTCCAGTATTCAAGCTGTTCCTCCAGAACTTCTCCGCTCAGCCACTCCCGCTGCCAGGCTGCGTAATCGGCGTATTGAATGGGAAGTTCCGGCAGGGGAGAATCCTTGCCCTTGCTGAAAGCGTCATAAAGAACGGAAATTTCTTTTACAAACACACCGATCGACCACCCGTCGGAAATGATATGGTGCATGGTGATCATCAGAATATATTCGTCGTCGGCCAGTTGCACCAGCAGCGTACGGATCAACGGACCGGTCGTCAGATCAAAAGGTTTGCGCGCTTCGTTGTTCACCAGACGACGGGCTTCGGCGTCTTTTTCTTGTTCCGGAAGGTGCGAGATGTCCACCACTTCAAAGGGAATGTCCATGGACGGATTGATCACCTGCATGGGCTGACCGTCCACCATGGTGAAGGTGGTGCGCAGGGTTTCGTGCCGCCAGACAATCTCTTCCAGACACTGGCGGAAAACCTCTGTGTTTAAACGTCCTTTGATTTTTACGGCTGTGGGGATATTGTAAAATGGACTACCGGGTTCGAATTGATCCAGGAACCACAACCTTTGCTGCGCAAAGGATGCGGGGAACACGTAAACTTCGTCTTCGTCAACCAGTGTGTATTTTTCTTCGGCCATGGGTTATATGAAAATCCTCTGTCTTATGATCAATCGATTCCTCTTGTTTGCATCGTTATTCATTCTTGTCATTCCCTCGCAAGAGGGGATCCAGGCCGCCAAATGCGGGGATTAACTGTTAACTCCAAGGATTATTCCCTGGATGTCCGCTTTCGCGAGCATGACACATTGGCGTTTTCTTTCCCCTGAAAAAGGAGAATCCCGAGTGTCGCATACTATGATTAACCGCTACTTCTCGCGTTCATAATCTGGATGCCTGTCTAGTGTATTAATGAACCGCTTGCTCTGTAAGCGGCTGCGATTCGTACGTCTTGATGCGCACGTCCGGTTGCCCGCCGGCGATCTTTTTATCGGCATTCGGTAAAAATTGAATATTTTGTGTCGGATTAAATTTAAACACGGTCATTTCGTCGGCGTTTATAATATTATCGTAAACGTAATATTCCGCCCCTTGATTGTCCACCAGTTTAACATCCCAACTGCCGGGCTGTACACGCCACATGATATAATAATTGGGCGGCAGAGGACTGCTCAGCGCGTTGCTTCCCCAGTAATCTTCGGACGACGGCGAAAGATAAATCTCATTGATGTTGATGGAGGCGGAATAATTTTCCACCCGGATCACACCGCCGTCGGCCGTAATCGCAAGAGTGCTGGTTTCTCCGGCTTTAACTTTCATAGTGCTGCTGAATTCAAACTTAAACAAACCCTCGCCGGTAACGACCACTTCTTTTTCTTCCGCGCTGAAGATGGTTTTGGACAGTTCCCAGGTTTTAGAAATCGTTTCCTGGGATTCCAGTGCCATGGTTTCTCCGGAAACGGTTATATCCATGCCCCCGGCGGTTTGATTGATAATTTTAAGCGTGCCATCGTCCGTATAGCCGATTAGCGACAGCCCGAAAACCAGGAGAAGTAACGCAATTAATGGTCTCATTTTTTTCATCCTCATAATAAGTGATAAATTTAAAAGAAACGTTTAACCACGTAAGGCCGGCTGAGAACTTTAACGTGGGCGATCGTCCGGTTCGTTATTGTCCGGCTTTTTCCTGGAACGGTGTTGCAAATCCGCGCGACGCACCCGTCTGCTGTCTCTAGCAATGCGCTTAATCTGCGGCTTTGCCGGCGCTTTGCTGACCAGTTTGGCCTCCTGAACGGCAAGGGCCAGTTGCTCGATGGTCGGCTTTTCGAACAAAGTAATCAGCGGCAGTTCCACTTCAAACTCTTCTTTTACCCGGGAGATGAACTGAGTCGCCAGTAACGAATGACCGCCCAGTTCAAAGAAATTATCGTAAACGCCGACTTTTTCGAGATTAAGCAACTGTCCCACGATAGCGGATAGTTTTTCTTCGACATCATTTCGCGGAGCCACATATTCTCTGCGCAGGACGGAAGCCTCCATATCCGGCGCCGGAAGACGTTTTCGATCCACCTTGCCGTTTGGCGTGAGCGGCATGGCATCCAGAAAAACGTAAGCGGCCGGAATCATATATTCGGGGAGCCGTTCCTTCAGATGGTCGCGCAACTGGGCGGGCGAGGGTTTGTTTTCTTCATCCGCCACCAGGTAAGCGACCAGTTGTTTTTGTCCCGGCTGATCTTCTCTGGCTAATACCGCCACATCTTTAATGCCGGGAACTTCGTTAAGATTAGCTTCGATTTCGCCCAATTCAATCCGGAAACCGCGCACCTTGACCTGATAGTCGATGCGGCCAAGAAATTCGATATTGCCGTCCGCTTTGTAGCGCACCAGATCACCGGTGCGGTATAGCCGCTGTCCCTCGTTTCCGGACCGGGCAAAGGGATTGGGAATAAACTTCTCTGCCGTTAGATCCGGTCGTCCCAGATAACCGCGTGCCAGGCCAACCCCTCCCACGCACAACTCGCCCGGAACGCCGATGGGAACCGGCCGCCAGTGGCGGTCTAAAATGTACAATTGAAAATTACCGATCGGCCGGCCGATGGGTGGCGCCTGTTCTTCCTGCGGATCGGTCAGATACATGGAGGCGCACACCGTGGTTTCGGTGGGGCCGTAGGCGTTAAAGAACTTTCTGCCCGGCGCCCAGTTTTTAACCAATTCGGTGGTGCATTTTTCTCCGGCGGTAATGATGGTCTTCAAATCCGGTAATTCGGTTTGTGGGAAAATGGCCAGAACAGAAGGCGGCAGGGTCACGGTGGTTACTTTTTCCTGCGCCATCTTTTTTACCAGCTCGTCGCCCGAGGCCAAAATTTCCCGGTTTACCAGCAACAGGGACGCGCCGTTCAGCAAGGCCATGACGGTTTCCCAGACCGAGGCGTCGAAACTGAGCGAAGAGAACTGCAATATCCGGCTGTCGGATGTAATATCAAAAGCCTTGCGCTGCTCATTGGCTAAATTCACCATTCCGCGATGGGGCAGCATGGTGCCTTTTGGTTTACCGGTAGAGCCGGAAGTGTAAATCACATAGCCCAGGTTGTCCGGCGTGGTTACCAGGGGCAGGTTCTCGGAGCTCTGGTCGGAAATCTGTGGCCAGAGCGTGTCCACGGCAATGAGTTTTTCTTTATCAAAAGGCAGGGCGTCTGCCAGTTGTTGCTGGGTTAAGATGATCCGCGCTCCGGAATCCTGCGCCATGTAAATCAGCCGCTCTTCCGGATATGAGGGATCGAGCGGGAGAAAGGCTCCGCCGGCTTTTAGCACGGCCACGATACCTGCCACCATCTCGAAGGAGCGTTCCATACAGATGCCCACGATCTGATCGGGCATCACGCCTTTTTCACGCAGATGACGGGCCAACCGGTTCGCCCGGGCGTTCAGCTCCGCATAGCTCCAGCTTTGTCCGTTAAAAGAAACGGCGGTCGCTTCCGGATTTGCCTGCACCATTTGTTCGAATTTTTCATGGGCGCACAGTTGTTCGTCAAAGTCGGCCTGTGTTTGATTCCATTCGAAAATGATTTTTTGTTCTTCTTCCGGCGGAATGATCGGCAGAGTGCTGACTTTTTGCTCCGGATTGCTGACAATGCCTTCCAGTAAAGTAACGAAATGGCGTTGCATGCGCCGGACAGTTTCTTCTTCAAACAGGTCGGTGTTGAATTCAAAATTAAAGCTGAAGTGATCCGGCCCTTCGTTTACGATCAACGAGAGGTCGAATTTGGCCGAACCGGTTTCTTCCTCTGCGGAGCGCATGGTCAATCCGGGCAGTTCAAAAAAGCTTTGTGGCAGGTTCTGCATCACAAACATGACCTGGAAAATGGGCGAATGACTCAGCGCCCGCTCCGTCTGCAGGGCGTCCACGATCTGCTCGAACGGCACGTCCTGATGGGCGTAAGCGTTCAGGGTCGTCTCACGTACCCGCCGCAGCAGATCGGTAAATTCCGGATCGTCGTAAAAATCGCTTTTCAGTACGATATTGTTAACGAAAAACCCGATCAGCTTTTCGGTTTCCGAACGGTTGCGGTTGGCAATGGGCGAACCGACTAAAATTTCTTCCTGCCCGCTGTAGCGGTGTAATAAGGTCTGGAAAGCCGCCAGCAGAGTCATAAACGGTGTGGCTCCTTCCTTCTGACTGAGTTTTTTTAGGGCGGCGCTTGTTTCCGGATTCAAGCGAATAGAAATCGACTTACCGTTAAAGGTTTGCACGGCCGGCCGGGGATGGTCAAACGGAAGTTCCAGCGCCGGAGGATTCAAACCGATGGTTTCGCGCCAGAAATCCAGTTCTTTTTCCAGCACCTCGCCCTGGAGCCAGTTCTGCTGCCAGGCGGCATAATCGGCGTACTGAATTTCCAGTTCCGGCAGGTCGGGCGTTTCTCCCAGAATAAAACTGCGGTACAAAAGAGCGATTTCTTGCATGAAAATGCCCATGGACCAGCCATCGGAGATAATGTGATGCATGGTAAAAAGCACCACATGGTCGTCTTCTCCCAGACGGATCAAACGGGTTCTGAAAAGCGGGCCCTGTTTTAAATCGAACGGCAGCCGGTTTTCTTCCTGGGTGATTTTTTTCAACTCGGCGTTACGTTCGTCTTCCGGCAAACTGCTCAAATCCGTCAGGGGCAGGGGTACCGGTTGCGGTTCATGAATGATCATAAACGGTTTGCCGTGTTCATCGTCGAATGTGGTGCGCAGTGATTCGTGCCGGCGCACCATTTCTGTCAGGCTTTGCTCCAGAGCGGAAACGTTCAGCGCCCCGGTCAGACGAACCGCTCCGGGAATGTTGTAAAACGATCCGCCAGGCTGAAGCTGATCCAAAAACCACAAGCGTTGCTGGGCAAAGGAGAGCGGCAGCCGCTGTGATCGGTCAATTTTGGTGATGGGCGGTGCTTTCTGTGTTTGTCCGGACTTGCGCTCCCGTTCGATGACCTCAGCCAATTGCCGAATGGTGGAAGCTTCGAACACTTCTTTTAGCGGCAGGTCGATTTCGAAGGCGTCGCGCACTCTGGAAACCAGCTGGGTGGCCAACAGGGAATGTCCGCCCAGATCAAAGAAATCGCTGGTAACGCCCACGCGCTCCAGATTCAGCAGATCGGCCCAGATGGATGCCAGGAGCTCTTCTTCCGGCGTACGCGGCACCACATATTCTTCGCCCACCATATCCGCCTGTTCCGGATCGGGCAGGGCTTTGCGGTCCACTTTGCCGTTGGGCGACAGGGGAAAGGCGTCCATGACAACAAAAGCAGCCGGCACCATATACCCGGGCAGACGTTCTTTCAGCGCTTCGCGCACGGCCTGGGGATCGATGGTCTGTCCATCCTCGGCAACCAGGTAAGCGGCTAAAGATTTTTCACCGGCTTTCTCACCACGGGCCACGACCACGGCGTCCTTGATTTCCGGCCGTTTTAAAAGTTCCGCTTCGATTTCTCCCAGTTCGATCCGGAAACCGCGGATTTTCACCTGGAAATCCACACGGCCCATAAATTCGATCTGACCGTCGGGTAAATAGCGCGCAAGATCGCCGGTTTTGTACATGCGCGCCCCGGGAACGCCGCTGAACGGATCGGGGATGAATTTCTCAGCAGTCAGGTCGGGACGGTTATGGTAACCACGCGCCACACCCGCGCCGCCGATGTGAATTTCTCCCGGAACGCCGATGGGAACCAGGTTCAAATACGAATCCAGAAGATAGATTTTTACATTGTCGTTGGGTCTGCCAATGGGTACGGTGACGGTGATCTGCCGGTACTTCTCATCAACCACAGTCCAGATGGCGCCGATGGTGCCTTCCGTGGGACCGTAACCGTTCACAAAACGGGTTTTGTCCGAAAAGCGCGCAGCCAGTTCCCAGGTGCAGGCGTCGCCTACCGAAACAATGGTCTCCATTTGCAGACGATCTTCGGGTAAAAGGGTCAGCAGAGAAGGAGGAATGGTGCCGGTTGTGACCTTCTTTTCCCGGACAAAATCAACCAGCTTTTCCGGAGACAGAAGAATTTCTTTGTTCACCATTTGCACTTTGGCTCCGCAGAGCAATGGAGAAAAAATTTCGCTGGTGGCGGCGTCAAAACTAAACGAAGCAAACTGCAGCATGGTTTTGCCCGGTTTTAAACCAAAATCCTGCGCCATATTCTGCACAAAATTCACCGCCCCGCGATGTTGTAGCAGCACGCCTTTCGGTTTGCCGGTGGACCCGGACGTGTAGATAATGAAAGCCAGATTCTCCGGTCGGGAGATGTTTTCGGGATTTTCAACCGGTTGGCGCTGAATAGACGCTTTGTCCTGCCACAGGGAAATTATTTGCAGGTCGTTTTGCGCGAAACGTTCTTTTAACTCGTCTGTGGTGATGAGATAACGGATTCCCGAATCTTTGATCATATACTGGATGCGCTCTTCCGGATATTCGGGATCGATGGGCAGATAAGCGCCCCCGGCCTTAAGCACTGCCAAAGAGGTGGTGACCGTTTCCAGGGAGCGGGGCAGGGAAATGCCCACCAGCGTTTCGGCTACTACACCCATCTGACGTAAATAATGCGCCAGTTGGTTGGCCTGTTGATTTAACTGCTCAAAGGTCAGGGTTTGATCCCGGAAATCCACCGCTATGGCCTGCGGCGTTTGCCGGGCCTGCTCTTCGAATATTTGATGGACAGTTTTATCTTCGGGAAAAGGTCGTTCCTTCCCGTTCCAGTCGCTTAAAAAACGCTGCTTTTCTTCCGGAGTGATGATTTCCATAACGGAAACGGATTGGTCCGGGTGGCTGACCAGAAAATCCACAATATTTTCGAAATGGCGCAGCATACGTTGGATTGTATTTAGATCGAATTTGTCCGCGTCGTAAGCAATGTCAAGCACCAAACGGTTGCCGGGCGCGGTGACAAAGGTCAGCGGGTAGTTGGTCTTTTCAAATGAATAGACATCTTTTATTTGCAGGGAAGTTTTAGATTGGGAGATGGTTTCGTTTACGGGATAGTTTTCGAAAACCAGCAGGCTTTCGAACAGGGGTTGAGAACGCGGCACATCGCTCCAGCCGTGGATTTTAACCAGTGGCGTGTATTCGTACTGGCGCAGTTCCACGTTTTGCAGCTGCAATTCTTGAAGCCAGTCTTTAATGCTTTTGCGGGGATCGATTTGGACGCGGATAGGGAGCGTGTTAATGAACAGACCTACCATACTTTCGATGCCGGCCAGTTCGGTGGGGCGGCCGGAAACCGTAGAGCCGAACACTACGTCAGGTTCACCGCTGTACCTCGACAACAGCAGCGCCAGTCCTCCCTGAAACAATGTGTTGATGGTTATCTGATGCTCTCTGGAAAACTGATGCGCTTTCTGAGAGACGGCTTCGCTGAACACATGCCTTTCTTTCAGGTAAGACAATCCCGGCTGATCCGTTTTTTTGGCCGGAACGAGCGGGGTAGGAGCGGAAAAACCGGCCAGATTTTTTTTCCAGAAAGCCTCCGCTTTTTGCATGTCCTGGGCCTGTAGCCATGCAATGTAATCGCGGAAAGGACGCACCGGCGGCAGAGCGGTTTCTTTATTCTGAGCAAATCCTTCGTAAAGCTGGAAAATCTCGTTGAGAATAATGGCGAAACCCCAACCATCAAACAGCAGATGGTGATAACTCCAGACAAAGTAGTGTTCCTGATTGTTAAGTCGGATCAGTTTGATGCGCATCAGCGGCGCATCGGTGAGTTCCAACCCCTGTTTGCGTTCGTTTTTAACCAGTTGATCGAAGTCTTCTTTTTGCTGCCGGGCGGACTTTTCAGTCCAGTTTAAAATCTCGAAAGGCAGCGCCACCTGATCGTAAACCACTTGTAACGGTTCGTCTAAGTCTTCCCACACAAAAGCGCTGCGTAAAACGTCATGCCGTTGCAAAACGCGTTCCCAGGCTTTGCGGAAAGCTTCCGTATTCAAATTTCCGACGAATTTACAAGCCATTTGCTCTGTATACACTTCCGTTTCCGGCGCATAAAGACTGTGGAACAACATGCCCTGCTGCATGGGAGAAAGCGGATAGATGTCTTTGATATTCTCGTTCATAGAAGAATTACCGTCCTTTTCATGATTACTTACAGGTCAATGTATTCAATATAAAAATATTCCCTATCGCCGGGAAGCGATAGGGAGTATTATAAGGAAAAAAGAAGCAATGTTGCAAACATGTTGCCATTCGGATTTCAGAAGATCGAAAACTTGAAATTATCTCCCGCAATTCACACCCTCATTTTACGAAAACCATCTTCTTGATAATATGTTGGTTTTCGGCACGAATTCGGTAAAGATAAATGCCCGCCGGCCAATCGGAAGCATTAATTTTAATGCTGTGGAATCCGGCAGAAAGACGGGTTAAATGTCTGGTATCCATTACCTGCCCGAGTAAATTGAAGATCTCGATGTCCACGTCACTGGTTGTGGAAAGACCAAAGGTAACGGTCGTTGACGGATTAAAAGGATTCGGATAGTTTTGAAAGACCACAAAGGCTTTTGGAATCCCTTTACCGCTTACAATGGCGCTTGCTTCCGATACGCGAATGGTGATTGTATCCTGATCAAAGGCGCCGCTGTCATCCGTTAGCGTCGTGAACAGGTAAAAGTCACCGGATGTTCCGGAGGAATAGATGGTCAAGGTATCCGTGGTATCGTTATACTCATAACTGATGGCCGGATCGCTCACGTCAAATGACCAGGTGAGCAGGGAATCCGGCGTATCCACATCCGAGGCGTAATCCATCATGTACAGTTGGGTGGACGAATTGGTGTCCATATTGATGAGCTCGGGTAAATTCACAATTTCCGGTGCATCGTTCACCGCGGAAACGTCCACAAAAACCCAGGCCGTGTCACGGCCGCCGTTGCCGTCTGTGATCACGTAACTGAAAGAATCCCGGCCAAAAAAGTTTTCGGCAGGAGCGTAAGTCACCATACTGTCGTTTTTAATGGTTACAGTGGCGTTAAACGTTTCCAGGATGCGATCCAAATAGACAGTTTCTGCGGAATCCGGGTCGCTGTCGTTGTGGGTTACATTGATGGTCGTACTGCTATCTTCGATTGTGGACGAAGTATCGTTTACCGCTACGGGCGGCTGATTATCGCCGAGCACCGTAAAGGTTCCGTATGTGGTATCGGATTTACCGCCTTCATCGGTGACGATAAAGGTGATGGTTTCCGTGCCGTTCCAGTCCGGGTTGGGGGTATTCACGGTGGCCTGGTTGCTGTCATAGATCGTAACGGTTAAGTCGATTTCATCCTGAGTGGTCCAGGTTAACAACGTGTCCGGGGATAAATCGTCAAAAACGTATTTGTTCAGATCGATGATGGCAAAATTATCGCCTTCATTCACTGTTTGACTGTCGATCTGGGAAGCTACCGGCGGATCGTTCTCCTGATCGGGACTGATCCCCGGTTCAATATGGAAGTGGAACCAGTGGTTAAAATGGCCATCCTCGTGTTTATCGCCGTCACCTCCTTCCAGTGAACTCCACGGCCAACTGCCGTAAGTTCCTTTTACGTCCCGTTTGGGATCCGGATCGTAATAAAGTTCGCCGGTCCATTCGCCGCTTACCAGATGGCCGAGAATGAAGATATCCGGAGGATTGCCCAGAGAATCCCAGGGAATACGGATTTCGTAGTAACCATTGATGGAATCCAGATTGGCAAAAGTAGTGTCCAGGCTGACGGAATGCCATTTGGAAGAATCGTTGTCGTATATGTCCAGATGTCCAAAAACAGAATCGTTGTCTGCATAATCCGCTCGTATCCTATAATCTGCATAAAACGGAAGCGTCCAGCTCTGGGTATCGAAATACCAAGGGAAAGAGGGCATAATCTGGGTATAGTAATTTCCGGTGGAATCCGTTCCTTTTCCTGATTTCGGATTTTCCGGGTGTGGATCGGTATCAATGTACCAGAACATATCGGTCAGCGTTCTGACAGTGTCATTACCGGCTAAAAATGCG